>JBAXVH010000192.1:0-3180 GCA_037129215.1 Bacteroidota bacterium
AGGTAGGAGACAGGAGTGAGGAGATAGGAGAATACAATCAATTAGCTAATTTGCTAATGTATACAGAACAGCCAATTAATACAGGGAGATAGGAGATAGGGGGGATACAAATACAGGAGATTGGGGACTTTACACAAATAGAATATTAGAATAATATATAAATAATGCGGTAATTAGCTAATTCGCTAATCCGCTAATTCGTAATTAGAAAATTAAATACAATGAAACAGCTTTTAATACTACTGACCATTTTAGTTACTTCAATAGCTTCTTTTGCTCAGAATAAGGATCATATTGTATGGAAGTTTGAGGCTAAGAAGAAGTCGGCTACGGAGTATGAAATTGTTATTACGGCTACCGTGGATAAGCCATGGCATATATACTCTCAGCACTCTGGTAAAGAGGGGCCAATACCTACTTCTTTTATGTTTAAAAAGAATCCTTTAATTACGCTTTCGGGTAAAACACTGGAGAAGGGTAACATGGAGAAATCGTACGACGACCTTTTTAAAACACAGGTTATTCATTTTAATAATACCGTTGTGTTTACACAAGTGGTAAAGCTGAAAGCGCCGGTGAAAACTACCTTCTCGGGTGTGGTGGATTATATGCTCTGCAACGATAGAGAATGTACGCCGCCTACGAAGAAATCTTTTGAAATTACGCTACCATAATCCGGGGATCATGAACAGAATTGCTGCAGTTGTTGTAGGTATATTTATTGCTATCAGTGCGTTTGCTCAAGGTGATTCTACGCTTGTATGGAAGGCCGGTGCAGTAAAAGTAAATGACAGTGTGTATGAGGTTTCGGCTCGTACTACGGTGCCTGCCGGATGGTACTTGTATGGTAGTAATCCTACTATTGAGGGACTTGAAAATGTGAAACTTACTTTTGCCTCTGCTGATGTACAACCAACCAGTGCAGAAACTCTGCAGGGTAATGCTACCAAGATAATTGATGCCTTGTTTGACCATAAAGAAGCTACTGTTTACAAGGGCGATGTGGTATTTAAACAAACTGTTTCTGTTGCTAAAAAGGCTATCAATTCTTTGCACTTTACCATTAGTGCCAACCTGGGTAAGGAGGGTGCATTTCTTCCACAGGAACAAAAGATTGATATTATTTTATCGGAGAATAAAGTGGCTGCCAACAGCATAAAAATAAATACTATTGATGTACAGAAACCATTAAGTGATTGTGGTGATGTGGCCGACAGAGTGCATCATTCTACTGGATTGTTTAAAGTGTTTTTACTTGGATTGCTGGGTGGATTTATTGCATTGTTTACCCCATGCGTTTTCCCGATGATTCCGGTAACGGTTTCTTTCTTTACCAAGAAGTCGCACAACCATAAAGAGGCTGTACGTAATGGTTCGTTATATGGATTTTTTATCCTATTGATTTATGTTGCTGCGAGTCTGCCATTTCACTTGCTGGATCTGAATCCGGAGGTGTTTAATAATATCTCTACGAGTCCGGGTTTGAATATTTTATTTTTTATCATCTTTATCATCTTTGCTATCTCGTTCTTTGGCTTCTTCGAGATTAGTCTGCCCCATTCTATTGCGGGCAAAGCAGACTCGAAAAGCGGCTTAACGAGCATTGGTGGTATCTTTTTTATGGCGGTTACCCTTACCATTGTTTCATTCTCCTGTACGGGTCCATTGCTGGGCACTTTACTGGTAGGCGCTATTAATGGTGGGGCATGGCAACTGAGTGCTGGTATGGCTGGTTTTGGCGTAGCACTTGGACTGCCATTTGCTTTGTTTGCTATCTTTCCAAGCTGGCTGCAGCTGTTGCCTAAATCGGGTGCCTGGATGGATACCATCAAGAAGGTACTGGCCTTTGTAGAACTGGCGCTGGCCTTTAAATTCTTATCGAACGCAGACCTGGTAGAACACTGGGGACTACTGAAAAGGGAAGTCTTTTTTGGCGTATGGTACCTTGTAGCGGTTGGTCTGGGTGCCTACCTGATGGGATGGCTAAGATTACCACATGATTATAAGGGTCAGAAAATATCGGGTACCCGCAAGGTTTTGGGTATTCTGGCCTTTGTGTTTAGCCTGTATATTCTTCCTGGCGTAACTAATATTCCGTATGCTAACCTATCGCTACTGAGTGGGTTTCCTCCGCCTTTGAGTTATAGTATTTATGGTAAACATAATGTAGAAGGAAAAGGCCTTGAAGCAAACGTTATGAATGACTTTGATGCGGCTACTAAACTATCGGCACAGACCGGCAAACCGATACTGGTGGACTGTACGGGATGGGCATGTGTGAACTGCAGAAAGATGGAGGAGAATGTATGGACCGACCCGGCTGTAAAACAATATATACAGGAGCATTTTATACTGGTATCATTATACGTTGATGATAAGAAAATACTCCCATCCGAAGAACAGGTGTATGGCTATACTACCATGGATGGCCTGAAGAAAGATATAGTTTCGGTAGGGGATAAATGGGCGACTTTTGAAGCGGAAAATTTCCATCAGAATACACAGCCGCTGTATGCAATAATTAATACTAAGGGACAACTGGTGAATCAGCCAGTAGGATATACGCCTGATGCAAAGAAGTATCTGGAGTGGTTGAAGTGTGGGAGGTAATTATGAATTAATAATTATGAATTAATAATTAATACAAGGTAAGGAGGCAATAGGAGTGCAAATACAGGGAGGTAGGAGACAGGAGTGAGGAGATAGGAGAATACAAATACAAGGGATAAAGGAATATAAATACAAGGCAAAGAGGAAATAGGAGTGCAAATACAAGACAGAAAGGCAGTAAAGAATATAGCTGAATGCAAAACGCTTAATGCTTAACGCTAATACATAATACAAAGCAAAGAGGAATGCAAATACAACTTGCTATGGCATGTGCTTATGCTTAATATTGAGTGCTTTATGGATTAATCCGGGGGATATTTATATTTTTTGTACTCTGTATTTCTCCTGACTCCTATATTCTATCTCCTTTCTCCCTTCTTCCTTCAGCTTTCTTTATTCATCATCTTTCAGAAGATCAGGTCTTAGGGACTTTGTTCTTTCTATGGATTGTTCCAGACGCCATTCGTCTACTTTCTTTAAATCACCCTGAATGAGTATGTCGGGTATTTTCCAGCCTCTAAAGTCGGCAGGTCTGGTATAAACAGGTGGTGCTAACAGATTGTCCTGAAA
>JBAXVH010000193.1:0-3128 GCA_037129215.1 Bacteroidota bacterium
TTATTATAGTTATGTGTTGTTTTGGTAGTTGTATTGGCGGA
The DNA here is from genome assembly GCA_037129215.1 of Bacteroidota bacterium. Lineage (GTDB taxonomy): Bacteria > Bacteroidota > Bacteroidia > Chitinophagales > Chitinophagaceae > CANFLJ01. The sequence continues at coordinate 42 of JBAXVH010000193.1, forward strand.
ATATTATATTTTTTCCTTAATAATACAGCAAGTAAAAAAGTAACAAATTCGTTAACACTAACAAATACAGGAACAACTGCAAGAGTAGCAGGAGGAGCAGGAACAGGAACAACTACAACAACTACAGGAACAACTACAACAACTACAGGAACAACTACAACAACTACAGGAACAACAGTAAATGATGATGCTTTTAAATCTCTACAAGCTCAAATTGGTCATAACTCTATAGAAGCTAGCAGACCAAAACCAACACTTGCGCCAATTGTACAAATAGTAGTAAATCCAAATCAAGAACATTTTATAGAAGGTGTAGGTTTAGCTGCAAATTTAGTAATATTTTTTGTATTAGAAAAAATGTTAGAACAAATTGGATATGAATTAGGAATACCAAAAGTTATGACTATGTTAGAACCAATTATAAGTAAATTAGCCCCTCTTAGGACATTGGTTAAATATTTAGCTGGAAAAGGTGCACAATATGTAGCAGCTTTTGTATCATTAGGAGGAGATGTTGGAAAAGCAATTCTAGGTAAAACTTTAACTGGTTTTGCAGTTAGAATAGGTGAATTTGTAGGTGAAGGTGCAGCTAAAGTTGGAGCTGCAGCTGGTATGTTATCAATGGGACCTATAGGTGTAGCTTTAATGGCTTTCCAATTAGTTTCAATGGCTATAGATTTATCTCCTGCAAATCATTATAATTTATTAGGAACATGGAAAGCAATTAATCAAGCATTAAAGGATTCATTATCTAGTGCCGGAATTGATTTATCCAATTTTCCATCCAGAGTAAGTCCTATTGATGCTATGTTTTATAATCAAATGCCTGATTCTAATTATTGTAGAGATCCTTCATTACCTACTATTCCTGCTCCAACTGGTTCACAACCGAAACCTACTTTTTGTTATCCATATCAAAATAGTGCAAATGTTGGAAGTAATAATGCTTTGAGACATGGTTCACAAAAAGCATCCGGATCACTCCCTCAAATGGATTTAACAGATTTAATGGCAAATCCTAATATGTTTACTTATAATTTGCAAAAGAATATTTTTGATGTAATGCAAACTGATGTAGAATATGGTACATTATTGCAAAATATTATATCATCAATGGTTGCAAAAACACTTACTAACGCACAATTAGATACATTAATAGGTGATCTGATTGAAAAAAAAATGCCCATATGGATGCAACAAGCATCAGATCTTATGTGTGTAAATAATAATGGCCAAATTGAATCAGATGGAACGTGTATGTACAATGAAATAGGATGTAATTTGCCATTAAATCCTAATTTTAAAGCAGATCCAATAAGACAATGGAGTAGTTCAACAAATAGATGTTTGGCGGTAATTGCTGCAACTAAAGATATGTGTGATGAAAAAGGTATGAAATATGATATTGATAAGGGTATATGTGTTATTACAACGGCAATGTGTCTTAAACAGGATGGAAATCCTACACCTGCGGATGGACAAGATGATGATCCTGTGGATGAATGTGAGCTTTCCGTAGGTACTGAAATATGTGGTGCGATTTTTGGTGAAACACTGTGTAAGACTCTGGATCAACTTGCAAAAGCTAATCAATATGTACCATGTAATGCAGGGGATACAACTGTATCGGGTACAATATATTGCCAAAAAGCATGTACTGATTCAGGATATTATAATGTAGGAGGCATGTGTACAGCACCTACTTTGCTAGGAGGCTCCCCTGATACTTGTGTAAATGGAGATGAATTGGAAGGAGGAATATGTTTTACAAAATGTAAAGCACCATCAGGTGACACTGGAAATTATAATTATTTAGGTAAAGATTCAAATGATACTATTTCACGTGCAACATGTGTAAAAGATTGTGCTTCATATAATATGTCTTGGAGCAAAGGTGCATCCATATGTAAAGAGAATTGTTCTTCTGGATGGTCTTTTGATGGTGCATTAACATGTACCAATCCTAAACAAGCTTATTCACAGAATACTAATTATAATCCTAGTTTTGATATGTCTCCTTGTAACGGTCTTATTTCAGTAACACATGCAGTAGATGCAATTAAAAATAGTGCCACATGTACTGGCACTACACCAGTAGCACCAAATGGTGCAGCATCAGTTGCTGCTACTTATACATATACTGGTTGGTTATGTGACAGTGGTAATAAGAGTGGGTATGGTCCTGATCAATGGGGGAATCATGGAGGGGCTACAACATGGTCTTCCAATACTAAAATAATAGGAACTGACCCTTGTGATAGAAAAGAATCACCTGGTACATGTTGTGAATGTCCTGGTAATCAATGTTATAATAGTGCTAATAGTGAGGGTTGTTCCCCTTATAGTCAACTTGGTAATCTTATAACATGTGATTATACTCAGAAGGCAACATGTAACAGAAGATGTGGAGATGTATGTAAATCAAAAACAGGTGTTACATGTACTAGAACTTCAACTGCATCATGTCCTGCTGGATATGTTTACGATGGTGTTTCTATGTGTAACTGGCCTACAATTCAAACTTCTTCACATTTTGTTACAATGTCATGTAATACAGGAGATGTACTGATAGGAGGAATGTGTTACAAAGCTTGTAAGGATGGTTGGAAAATGCAAACTGCAGGTACATGTGAACCTCAAGGAGGTCGTACATATACGGTAAAAACACAAATACCTAAAACTTATTCAAATTCAGCAGCAACTATGCCCGTATGCAAGGCAGGTACTTCACAACAAGGTGCATTATGTTATTATTCAGGTTGTCCTCCAAATACAACAATGGTTCCTGGTACACAAACATGTACTAAAGACGGTACTTTAAATACTGCATCAATAGTTCCAGAAACATATGCAAGAAAAAGGAGAGTAGGAATGGCTTAATTATTAACAAATTAAAATTATAAAATATTTAATTTGATAATATTGTTTTAACATATTTAGAGATATTAGTTTTAATAGTTTCTTCTTTTTCATTTTCTATTTTATCAATAATTTTTAGAGTAGATAATAATTTATTTTTTAATTCTTCTTCTAAATCATAAACAACTGGAATATTAACTTTAAATGTAATAATTAAATTACCTTTAT
>JBAXVH010000194.1:0-3125 GCA_037129215.1 Bacteroidota bacterium
TCGCTGAACTATAGCGAAAACTATAGAAGCAGAATTCCAGGATGGGCAGATAGTACACAGATACTTGGACAGAACTGGAAAACCATGCAGCCGGGTATGGACTATATATTTGGTCGTCAACCCGATACCAGCTGGCTGAATAGTAAAGCTAAAGCTGGTGCTATTAAGGGAGATTCTATTTTCAATTTATTGTACAACCAGAATTACGAACAGAAATTAAGTTTAAATGCACAGTTTGAACCACTAAAAGAGTTGACTGTTACTGTAACTTTCGAGAAGTCTTTCTCTAAAAACTATTCCGAGTTGTTTAAAGATACTACCAAGAATAGCGACGGTATTTTAAGACACCTGAATCCTACAGCAACCGGTGGATTTAGTGTTTCTTATATCGCCATTAATTCTTTATTTGATAACCATAATCCTAATCAGATTTCTAAAACATTCCATACGTTTGAAAATAACAGGGTGATAATTTCACAAAGAATGGCTCAGTCAAATGCTTATCTAACAAGTGGAATAGTTCAGGGAGGTACTACAGCAGATGGTTACGCTAAAGGGTACGGTCGTTATTCTCAAAGTGTATTAATACCGGCTTTCCTTGCTGCTTATACCGGAAAAGATCCGCATTCAATTGCCTTGGTTAAAGAGAATAGTGGAAGCATGCGCAACAATCCATTTAGCGGTTACCTACCTATGCCTAACTGGAGAATTTCTTATACTGGTTTAAGTAAGATACCTGCATTGGCGAAGATATTTACCTCTATCAATTTTTCGCATGCTTATTCTGGTACTTTAAGTATGAATAGTTTTACCAGTGCATTAAATTATGCCGATCCATTTGGATTGCAGGCCCCTAAATTCAAGGATTCTATCAGCAACAACTTTGTTCCTTTCTACCTCGTGCCGAATGTAAATATTCAGGAATCCTTCAGTCCGTTAATAGGTATTGATGTTACTACCGTAAATCAGCTGAACTTTAAATTCGAGTACAAGAAGAGCAGAACAATGGCTTTAAGCCTCGTAGATTATCAGTTAACAGAAACCAATAGTAGTGAGTGGAGTATAGGTGCAGGATGGCGTAAAAAAGGCTTTCCACTTCCTAAACTTCCTTTTATAGGAACAACTAAGGGCAAGAAACTTCAAAACGATATTACTTTCCGTTTAGACCTTTCTTTCCGCGATGATGCGAATAGCAATAGTACCCTCGATCAGACGAATGCCTATGGTACAGGCGGACAAAAAGTAGTAACCATTCAGCCTTCCATCGATTATGTTTTAAATAATAGATTGAACCTGAAACTTTACTTCGATCAAAGGAGAACTACTCCATACATATCTACCTCTTCACCAACCGTCATGACAAGAGCAGGTATACAGGTAAGGGTATCGCTATCGCCTAAATAGGAAAATAGATAAAACGTTTAAATCGTTTAAGGTTTAATTCGTTTAACGTACTACAATATACAGGAAGGGTTTAAGTTGCTCAGGCATCTTGAACCCTTTTCATTTGTATTAATTCATAATAGGCTGTTATGTATTAATTCTCAAATTTTCAAATTCATTATCAATCATTAATCATCCATTATCAATTAGTTTTTGGGCGTTCCGCAAGCGGCCGTTGCAGCCTTTCCTATCTTTTTTTTGCTGTATTAAATCCCCCTTTAGGGGATAGGGGTAGGCAAAAAAAAGGATATTCCCTGCTGCAACTAACGCAAAGGCAAAATACATCCTCAATGCAGAATTCGTACCTAAAGTTTATCTGGGATAATATGTAAGTTAAGTTCTATAATTAATCTATATTTTTCTCAATTTCCTGATACTACATTCCGCTATTTTGCCTAAGCCCAACGGGCTTTAATATGAATAGCCCCGAATGCAATTCGGGGAATGGAATGTCAATTTTTCACCAAAGCCGAAGGTGTTGAATTATTGCCACACCAATTTCGACTTCATTAAAAGTGTAACGTAGCAATCTGAATTCCTGGAATTGTACTACTAACCCTCATCACATGAATAAATTCGTGGGATGTGAGTTATTCAATAACACTACTAAAGGTTTCAACCGTTTAAAACCCAAATTGATACCATTTTAATAAAAGCAGTTTTTTTATCTCCATATTTAAAATTGTATTCCTCCATTACCTGACAATACTGCATTTTGCTTCCGAAAAACCTAAGATTAAAAAACAGTAGTATGGATATCCATTATAGCATCCAGATACCCCAAAAAAGTATAGTTTAATTTAGGTATCAGAGTAATAAATTACTATATACCTATCTACCACAAGAGTTACTCACTTTTAACTTCCGATTACCGAAAACCGATTAACGTTTCCAAGAAATCGATTAACGTTTGTCATAAATCAATTAACGTTTGCCATAAATCGATAAGAGTTGCTCAAACATCGATAAGAGTTTGCCATATATCGATAAGAGTTGCTTATAAATCAATAATAGTTATCAATCCATCAATAATACTTGTTGTCAATTACAAATAGTAAGCAATATATTTAAAGTCGATAGCGATAAATTAATAATAGTTAATATTCTATTCCTTTTTTAGTTGCTTTCATCTGGAGGAAATGGTTTTAAATAATTTCTACTCAGGTTCTACTTCACTTATTTAGCGGTTTACTTATTTTCTTAACGATATATATCATAGAATTATCTGCATAATCATGAACTTAGTCATTTTCTAAGCAGTAGGATAGTGGTATTTTTGCCCCCGAGCAAATCGAACAACATTTATGGAACAAGCAAAAAACGCAGAATCTAAAGAACTGGGCTCCCTGTTGCTCGATGTAGGGGTAGCCTTACTAAGCGCAGGGGCAAGTTGCAGTAGAATAAGAATTACCATGCGCAGGTTTGCGGGTATCTACGATTATACTGCACATATATCTATACAACCTAAATCGGTGTCCTTAACCCTGAATGATGATGAAGAAAATGCCTGCTTCAACGGAATGAGGAGTATTCCTGCTCAGGGAGTAAATTTTAAAACCATTTCTGGTATAAGTCGTTTAAGCTGGAGGGCATTAGAAGATAATCTAAGCATCAGTGAGGTTAAAACTATTTTCGATCAACTGCTGCTGTTGCCACATTATCCGCGTATCATAATCTTAGTA
>JBAXVH010000195.1:0-3120 GCA_037129215.1 Bacteroidota bacterium
TCCTAATATTTATAATTCATTTTTTTTAAACAATTATGCATCAGGTGCAGGAGGTGCCATTTACAATGCATGTGATAATTCGGGTCAAGCTGGGCCTAATTTTATTTATAATTCAGTTTATTATGGAAATCAAACTGCAGGGTCAGGGGGAGTAGAAGAGAATATGAGTTACTCTGGTGCAATACGCCCCTCTTTTATTAATTGTGATTTTGTTGGCAATCAAGCATCTGGTAAGGGGACTTGTTTTTACAACTTTTCTTCTAGTGTTATACTGTCCAATTCAATTGTTTGGGGCAACTCATTTATCTTGAGCCAAACAATTGGAAATCTTATTCAGGACTACGACAAAACTGGTGCTCAAGTATATTTATCTACTATAAACTATAGTATAATTCAGGGTGGTTTTACTGGAACTGGTAACATGGCTACAGATCCTTTATTTGTTGGAAGTGGAGCTGGTCCTGATAATATTTGGGGCACTGCTGATGATGGATTCATGTTAGGTTGTAATTCTCCTGCAAGAGATGCTGGTACTAGTTTTGCATGGACTCAAGATATACTTGGCAACCCACGCCCTTTTGGAAATGCAGTTGATATAGGAGCCTATGAAATTGAAACATCTGACCAACCTGTAAAGGCCTCTTTGAGTATAGCAACTTCTGGTAGTTTATGTGCAGCTTCTCCTGTAGTTTTTAATGCAACTTATTCTAATGGAGGAAGTAATCCTAAGTTTTATTGGTTAAAGAATAATTCTTTAGTTGCTTCCAATGTGACTACCTATGCTGATAGCAATTTAAGTTATAAGGATAGTCTATTTTGTATCATGTACAGTAACTTATATTGTACGATTAATAAAACTGACAGTAGTAATGTTTTGAAGTTTAGTAATAGTGCAGTAAACAAACCAATTATCACTATAAGTAGCGACAGTAATAGGATTTGTGAAGGCAGTACTATACCTTTTAAAGCAACAATTTCAGCAGGAGGGCCAAATCCAATATTCAATTGGTATAAGAATGATACATTGGTAGTTGGTGCTACAGGAAGTACTTATACATTCAATAATTATCATAAAGGGGATAGCGTATTTTGTACTCTAATAAGTAGCAGTATCTGTTCTGATACAAACATTGTAAGAAGTAAAAAGCTTGCGGTAAGGGTTTTCTCTTCCCCAAATATTTCTCTTAAAGGAAGCTTATGTTCCAGTAGTAATATTACTGTAGGAAGCGATAGCACACTAAACGTAATAAACTGGAAAAGTAGTTATTATCCTTACACTTCCATTTCAACTTATTATGGCGCAGCTGTAAATACAGCTTTTATTGGAACTTCACAATATGGAAGCCTCATTTTGTCGGTTACAGATAAAAATGGATGTCAAAATGCCATTAATCCGGTTGTTATTAATGATACTGTTCGACCATATATCAATATTTATTCCAATCAGGGTAATTCCGTTTGTGCAGGGACATTAGTAAACTTTAATGCTTACAGTAATAATGGAGGTACTAAGCCTAGTTATCAATGGGCAGTAAATGGTGTAAAAGTTGGAATTGATTCTATTGGATATGCAAATAATACACTGCCAGATAGTGCGTTGGTAAGTTGCAAAGTACTAAGTAATGCAGCATGTCTAACTATAGATACTGTTTCTGCCTTTTTGAAAATGAGTGTAAATAAATACCTGCATCCAAGTGTTGTTATCGCATCAAATGTACCACAAACCGTTTGTGGTAATACTGCAATAAATGTAAAAGCAACCATAGCGGATGGGGGAATCAATCCTAGTATTACTTGGTACAAGAATAATAATAGTATTACATCTGGTAGCTTTTTTTATACAGATTCGCTAAATACAAGTATCAGTGGAAAGGATAGTTTCTACGCAGTGATTTATGTTAATGGGCAGTGTGTATTTCAAACATTAGATTCTAGTAATGTTTTACGGTTTAATGTAAAGCCTAAGCCTTCATTAGGTGGTACTATTTCTTTTGCTAAATGTAATAGTGGATTATTTGATTTGACGAGTTTATATAAAGATACCACAGTTTCGTATTTATGGAATACTGCTAACCCATATAAAACGGATATTGGAAGTTATCAGGTAATTGGCACTAAGAATAGTTCAGGGTGTAAAGACACTGCAAATTTTATTTTGAGCAACATCACACCAGTAACTGTTTCACTAAGTGGAGGAAATTGTCAGAGTGCTAATTTGAGTGCTAACTCAAGTCAGAATTTCTCTTCATTAAACTGGGTCTGTAATAATAAAGTCTTACAAACGGTGAATTACTCTTCAGTTTATTATGCAGGAACAGATACAAATGGGATTACAATTGCAGGCGGTAATGGAGGTAGTATATTACAAAACCAATTAGCTGATTATCCAGGAGGGTTATTTGTAGATAAAAAAGGGAATGTATTTGTAGCTGATGCAACCAATAATAGGATAATGAAATGGTTAAAAGGGGCCACATCCGGAATTACTGTTGCAGGAGGCAATGGAGCAGGTAATGCTACTAACCAGTTAAATTATCCATTAGGTGTATATGTAGATACAAGTGGGAATATTTACATTGCTGATAGTCGGAATCATCGGGTACAGAAATGGAAAGATGGAGATAGCTATGGTAAAACAGTTGCAGGCAATGCTGCTGCTGTAGCAGGTTCAACCAGTAATTTATTAAATAATCCAACTGGAATTTATGTTGATGTTGCTAATAATATTTATATATCCGACTATCTAAATAACAGGATACAAAAATGGGCTTCAGGCGCAATTAACGGAACGACAGTTGCAGGTGGAAATGGTGCAGGTTCAGGGGCTAATCAATTGAATACTCCAATGTCTGTTTGGGTAAATGAAAAGAATAATAATGATGTTTATATTGCCGATGCCGGAAATAACAGAATACAGGTATGGTCTGCATATACTACAGCTGGATATACTATAATGGGGGGTAATAATTCGGGAAGTGGTTTAAATCAGTTTAATCGTGTTTCGGGTATGGTAATGAGCCCTGACAGAAGCACTGTTTTTGCTTGTGATGAATATAATAACCGAATAGTAAGTTATAATATTTATAGTGGGACGACTACTATCTTGATTGGTGCTAATGG
>JBAXVH010000196.1:0-3108 GCA_037129215.1 Bacteroidota bacterium
AAAAATAACTAAAAATATTATTTGGCTATTAACACAGAATCTCTGTGGTTCAATTGTATTCTCTGTCTCTCCTTTCTCTGCAGTGAATGTATTTGTATTTAATCCGTAATCCACTAATCCGCTAATTGTATTCTCCCTCCTTTCTACTGTATAACTAAATCAGTTTAGGTTAACAGAGCGATGTATTAAACAGCTTTAGCTGTTCTCTGCGTTCTCTGTATTAGAATTTAAAAAAACTCCGTGTTCCTCTGTGCCGCAGTGGCTCAATTGTATTCTCTGTCTCTCCTTTCTCTGCGGTGAATGTATTTGTATTCAATAAGCTAATTCGATAATCCACTAATCCGTTAATCCGCTAATTGTATTCTATTCCCCCTCTGTTTCAGTTGGATTTTCTTGTTCAAAAGATGATTCCGTATCGGGTTCTCTCTCTTCGTTCCATTCCAGTATAAAATTGTTGCGACCTTCCCCCGTAATAATCTTCATGTATTTCTGTTGTACCAGTTCCAATAGAGAAAGGAACAGGAAGATAGCATGGATTCTACTATCGCATTTTTCAAACACATTTTCAAAAGATACTGTCTTTTCTGTACGCACCATATTACTCATATAGTCGCGACTTTCCTCCATAGTATGGTTGTACTGCACTACAGTATGTACAGGCTTGTTCTGACGCTCGTGTACCCTTTGCATTACCTTTTCAAAGGCTTTCATCAGCTTAAACAGGGTAATCTGTTGTATCTCGGTTCCTTCGCTGGTCTCTTCGCCTATATTATGCAGTTCTTTATGCAGGTTTCCTCTCCTTACCATCATCATACGCTCGGCTTCCATTTCCATCATCTTGGCAGAAACCTCTTTGTAGCGTTTGTATTCCAGAATCTTGTCCACCAGTTCCTGACGGGGATCTATTTCATTACCATGAGCATCTATCTCTTTACGCGGTAGCAGCATCTTGGCCTTAATACGCATAAGGGTAGATATAAACAGAATAAACTCGCTGCTGAGTTCTATATTCAGCTTCTCGGAATGATGAATAAATTCCAGGAAGTCTTTCGTTATTTTATTAATCGGAATATTATAAATATCCAGCTCATCTCTTTCTATAAAGAAGAGTAAAAGATCGAAAGGACCTTCGAACTGTGGCAGTTTAATCTGATAAGTTTCTGTATTCATACCCTAAGGTGTTATGCTGCAAATTAATAATTAAGTATTAATAATAAAGAATTAATAATTGTGTATGCCCTAAATAGTCTTTAATCCTTCTTCAAAACTAATTGGATTAAATCCCAGAATTTTCTTTACCTTATCATTCTTCAGCCCCGATCGTTTAGCCCTTTTTACCGGCTCGGGAAAGGTATCGGAAGTAACAGGGGTAATAAGTGATTCGTCCAGCCCATATTCTTTTGCCAGCATACTGGCCATCTGATGTGGGGTAAGAATCTCGTTCCCCGAAAGATGGAATATACCTTGCTGGTTCTGATTTACAATAGCATAAATACCCTCGCAGATATCAGTTACAGCAGTAGGCGTTCTATACTGATCGTTTACTACTTTTATAGGCTGGTTATTCTCCAGACTGCTTTTTACCCAATGTAAAAAAGAAGGAGGAGTTCCTGCTAATTGTTTACCATAAATCAAAACCGGACGAACAATAGCCCAGTACAGACCACTATTTTTAACCAGGGTTTCGGCCATCAATTTGCTTTCGCCATAAAAGTTTAATGGATCGGGAGTATCCTCTTCGCTATGGGGTCCATTTTCTCCAAAAATAAAATCCGTAGACAGATAAATCAACTTTGCACCTGTTTTCTGGCAGGAATCAATAATATTTTTAGTGCCTGTTACATTCTGCAAAATACATTCATCCCGGTTTGTATGGCAATCGTTTGGTTTGCTCATTGCGGCACAATGAATTACCCAGTCAGGTCTATTTTCCAGTAGCAGATTATCGGTTTCGGAGGCCTTGGTTATGTCTGCAGCAATATATTTAACACCCGGAAAATTTATATTTTCTATCCTGAAAGGCCCTCTTCCGGTAGCAATTACGGATATTGTCTTATCATTAAGAAAAAGGCTCAAATGCTGTCCCAGAAAGCCATTGGCGCCAGATATGATAACAATCATGTGTTATATTATTGTTTTAATGATGCAATATTCCTAAAAATCTCCTTTACTTTGAAACGCTTACATTTGCTGCCGAATATGTAAAAAGTACACAATGGTATACTATTGTGTATTAAAAGACAGAAGAAGTTATAGATTAATTTTAATGGATTAATAATGAAAAAGAAAGTAACAAGGATTGGGGTTTTAACTTCTGGCGGTGATTCACCAGGTATGAATGCGGCAATCAGGGCAGTAGTAAGAACAGGTATATATCATGGTTTGGAAGTATTTGGCGTAATGAGAGGCTATGCTGGAATGATTGATAATGATATTTTCAGAATGGATTCCCGTTCTGTAGCCAATATTATACAAAGAGGTGGTACCATACTTAAAACTGCCAGAAGCGATGAGTTTCGTACTCCGGAAGGAAGAACAAAAGCATTTAATAATTTACAATCGCACGGCATTGATGGATTGGTAGTAATAGGGGGTGATGGTAGCTTTAATGGTGCACAGAGATTAAGCAACGAACACGATATTCCCTGTATAGGTATTCCTGGAACTATTGATAGAGATATTGCAGGTACCGATGTTACTATTGGTTTTGATACTGCTGTAAACACTGCAGTAGAAGCTATTGATAAAATACGGGATACTATGGATGCGCACGATAGGGTATTTGTGGTAGAAGTAATGGGTAGAGATGCCGGATATATTGCTTTGCACAGCGGTATTGCTACTGGCGCCGAAAATATTATTATACCAGAAACCAGAACGGATATTGATGATATGATAGCCAGTCTGGATGAAAAGGAAAAACGTAGAAAACTCGTAAACCTTATTGTAGTTGCCGAAGGAGGAGAATATGGTGATGCCAACGAAATAGGAAAGATTATTAAAGCACGTATTCCCGAAGCAGATACAAGAGTATGTATTCTGGGTCATATTCAAAGAGGCGGTTCTCCTACCTGTGAGGATAGAGTAGTAGCCAGCCACATGGGTTAC
>JBAXVH010000197.1:0-3107 GCA_037129215.1 Bacteroidota bacterium
CTACAATGGGCAGCAGAACCCTATTAATTTTGAATAACTACAATAAAATATGGTCTGGTAAGATTAAAACTGCTGACAAGATAACGAAGATTTCTGACTTACTTACTATCATTACTGATTTGGCTAAAGCACAAGGTTTGAATACCAGTGGTGCTACTGATACTAAGAATAATAATAGAGTAGCAGCAAGCACACAGGCGTTGCATGTAGAGCATATTCTGAAATCGTACTATGACGATACTGATGACGCTACGAACCTTGCTAAGATTGATTTTAATTATACAACTTTCGCCTATGGTGATATTGATACTTCGATTAAAAATATGAGTCTGATATATGACACTGCAGCTGCAATATTGATTGCAACACCTACTGCATTTGCTGGGTATAATCTGGAGACAACGGATATGGCTGACTTAAAACTTGCTATTGAAGATTTGAAAAATTCGGTACCTGTACAGACCACTATGAAATCGGGGAATAAGGCCATTACAAAAGAGTTGAAAAGTAATTTTAAACTACTTAGAAAGGAAATGACCAAACTTGATAGTAATATAAATACCTATGCTAAAAAGAATCCTGAATTTGTGAATGTATATACTAATGGCAGAAGGATAGTACAAGTAGGAATTGGACACAAGACTGCCGAGGTTGCACTGATGCCTGAACATTTTGAGGCAGTACTTGGAAAAGAATATACTTTGGGTGATGTATTGACTATTAGAAACCATAGTGCATTTAGTGTACAATATGGTTTTACAAATACTCCTGAGATATTGCCTATTATTTTAAAAAGTCTTGAAGGCGGTGGAGAAATCAGAGTAACTGTGGAGCGAGATGATAGTGGTAGTTTTGGTCACTGGCTGATATTGAATAACCAACATGATCTGGATGATGTGAATGTGACCGTGTTGTTGGCGAAGGGGTAAATGCAAGGCGACAAGCATAGTAATACAAACAGCCAAAATAAATTTAAAAATGCTTTATTGGCTGAACGTTGAATAGAGGAGTCCTGAGAGGTTTTACTTTTCAGGATTTTTTATTTCATTTTGTTAGCGGAGTTAATTCGCCTGACGTCTTATTTGCTTTTCATTAATATCATTGGTGGCTAAGAACGTACTGACGAGTTAGGCTGTATTTGCGCGACGGATTGGCGGGGTATCCTTTTTGCCTTTTAGGTGATTTAACCCTGAGCTTAATTCTGGCAAAAAGATACAACCAGAAAGCCGGGCCGTAGGCGCGCCCAAAAAGTAATTGATAATGGACAATGGATGATTGATAATGAATATCAATAACTAAGTACTTAAAAGGAAAGCTTAAGTAAATCATAAACCTATTTTGTGATGAACTGCTGCAGACAGGTATTAGCGGCGGCGGTTCTTAATAAAATATTAAACTGATGGCAAATCTTTGTTAAATGCCCGATAAGGGTGTATGAAAAAATGTCAGTTTTCTTTCTTTGTGTAGTACTTAGGTACGAAATTTGTTAACCAATCAGTTCAATTTAAAAATTAGAGAAAGTATGAAACTCAAAAACATTTTAGCCATTGTAGCTATCAGTGCCACAACCGCCATCCTGAGTGTTTGGGGTTATGGAGAAGTAATGAAATTTAAGTATACCGGATCTGCCGACAACGGTAAGCTTCCGGTGAACTATGCCGGATTTTATGGTAACAACGGAGGCCCCGTGGATTTTACAGCCCCCGCTACTACTGCAACACCCGCTGTAGTACACATTAAAACTAAAACAAAAGCAAAACAGATTACCAACAATGCACCTCGTCAGAGCAATCCTTTTGGCGATATGTTTGGCGGTGATATGTTTGGCGATTTCTTTAATGTACCAAGAGTACAAATGATACCCGAACAAAGAGCTAGTGGTAGTGGGGTAATCATCAGCGAAGATGGGTATATAGTTACCAATAATCACGTAGTAGAAGGAGCAGATGAACTGACTGTTACCCTGACAAATAAAAAGACCTATAAAGCTACCGTAATAGGTACTGATCCTAATAGCGATCTGGCCCTGATTAAAATTGAAGGTTCTGGTCTTCCATATCTTATCTATGGTAATAGCGACGAGTGTAAACTGGGTCAGTGGGTACTGGCAATAGGTTATCCTTTAAACCTCGATGTAACGGTTACTGCAGGGATAGTAAGTGCTAAGGCAAGAAGCATTGGTGTGATAGGTAGCAACAATCGTGGAAACGAACCATCGGTAAAAGCGCCTATAGAATCGTTTATACAAACCGATGCTGCTGTAAACCCAGGAAACAGTGGTGGTGCATTGATTAATACCAATGGAGAACTGATAGGAATTAACTCTGCTATTGCTTCTCAAAACGGTGGCTATATTGGATATTCTTATGCTATACCGGTAAATATTGTGAAGAAAGTAATTAATGATATTAAGAAATATGGTACCGTACAAAGAGCGTATATAGGCGTACAATATCCGCAGGAAAGTATGAGTGATGAAGAGAAGAAAAAGCAGGATATTAAAGAAGGAGAAGGGGTATATGTAATGGATGTACCAGAAGGTGGCGCTGCAAAAGCTGCTGGTGTAAAGAAGGGTGATTTTATTACTAAACTGAATGGTACCAAAGTTGCTACCGGACCAGAATTGCAAGAGCAGGTGGCAAGATATAAACCAGGTGATAAAATTACCATTACCTATACCAGAGATGGTAAAGAAATAACTTCGAACTTAGTATTGAAAAATAAAGTAGGTAGCACAGAAGTAGTGAAGAATGAAAGTGTGATGGACAAACTGGGTGCCGACCTTGCAAATGTAGATAAGAAGATAGCTACTGCAAACGAGATAGAAGGTGGTGTACTGGTAAAGAAAATAAAAGAAGGTGCATTAAAGAATTCAAGAATGCAGGAGGGCTTTGTAATCACTGCTGTGAATGGCACTTCTGTAAAAACTGTGGATGATTTTAAAGCAGCAATTGCTTCTGCAAAAGGTACTATTTATCTGGATGGTATTTATCCTGGTTATACAGAATCATATCGTTATCCTGTGAAGCTGGAAGGAGAGTAATACTAATGTGATAATTTGAAGATATGATAATTTGATAATTAATACAGAATACAAGGTTATTATA
>JBAXVH010000198.1:0-3098 GCA_037129215.1 Bacteroidota bacterium
GTATCTGATTTGTGGAGCCGAGGAAACCACTACTATTTCTTTAGGTTGTAAACGAGCAAGCATTCTCACAATACTCTCTTTTAAAGTAGTCCCACGTACTATACTATCATCTATTACCACAAGGGTATCTTCGTTTTTTCTAACAGTACCATACGTTATATCATAAACGTGTTGTACCATCTCATTACGGTTTACATCCTCGGTAATAAACGTTCTGAGTTTTACATCCTTTATGGCTATTTTTTCCTGACGGATTTTACGGGTAATCATTTCCTGAAGTTTGTCGGGGTCTATTGTATTTCCCCAACTTAAAATTCTTTCTACTTTAATCTGATTAAGATAATCTTCCATTCCTTTTACTAATCCATAAAAAGCCACTTCTGCAGTGTTGGGAATGTATGAGAATATAGTTCTTCTTAAATCATATTGAATGTATTCCAGAACCCTCTTGCTTAGATGGTTTCCTAAAGCAATTCTTTCCCTGTATATTTTTTCATCACTACCACGGGAGAAGTATATACGCTCGAAACTACAAGCTCTACGCTCTTTAGGTTCAGCTACCTGATCAATAGAATAATTGCCATTACAATCTACTATAAGAGCTTGCCCGGGCATTAACTCCTGTACTTCATTTTCACCAACATTAAAAGCAGTTCTAATTGCAGCTCTTTCACTCGCTGCCACTATTACTTCATTATCTATATAGTAGTAGGCTGGTCTTATTCCATGAGCATCACGGAATATAAAAGAACTTCCGTTACCAATCAATCCACCAACAGTAAACCCACCATCAAATAATTGAATTGATTTGGATAGTACGCTTTTTAAATCGGGCGCTGTTGGGTTTTCCTCAGCCTCTTTTGAAAGAAAGTGATGAATAACTTCCATCATTGCAGCCAAATCACTTTGTTTCTGAAATGCGCCGGGATTTATATTTAAAAGATCATATATCTCATCCGTGTTTACCAGATTAAAATTCCCTGCAAGGGCTAAGTTTTTTGAAGGTAGAATATCTCTTTTAATAAATGGATGACAAAAATCAACCTGATTCTTTCCTTGTGTGCCATATCGCAAATGACCTAACAGTAACTCTCCTAAAAAAGGTAAATGCCCCTTCATTATTTCAGGATGTTGTTTAGCATCAGGAAGATATTTTTCCAGTTCGTTTATTTCTTGCCCCATTTTAAAGAAAATGTCCGCAATTGGTTGCTGAGCATTACTTCTCATTCTATGTAAATAGGGAGAGCCGGATTCAATATTTAATTTTACAGCTGCAATACCCGCTCCATCCTGACCTCGGTTATGCTGCTTTTCCATTAAAAGATACAGCTTATTGATGCCATAAAGAACAGTACTGTAATGTTCCTGATAGTAAGAGAAAGGTTTACGTAACCTGATAAAGGCTAATCCACATTCGTGTTTTATTTCGTCGCTCATGATAATTGTAGTAGGCCGCTAAAGTAATTGTAATATTTGGTTCTGATTTTATTAGTCCATAATAATTATTTTCTCCATCTTCAAATGAGGAATATTTACCTCCGTAAATTCATCATCATAAACATTGTATCCTGATTTTTGATAAAATGGGACTGCATTTTTTCTGGCATGTAGATTTATTCTGTTAATTTTTTTACCTTTTGCAAAGTTTTCTACAAAATTAATTAAGGCTCTACCTATTCCCTTGCTTTGATAAAGTGGATCAACAGCCATTTGCCTTAGTTTAAAACTGATATTATCAGGACAATTATCCACTATACAACAGCCAATTATCTCTTTTTTATCGTTAAAACAACCAAATAAGTAACTGTGAATATCTTTATTTAAGTCTTCATTGGAAAAATCTAACCCAAGTGGAATTCGTAGTACTTTCCTACGTAAATCAACCATTTTTTCATATTCCTGACTACCAAAAAGGATGTTAGTTATGCTAAAATTTATACCCATAATTAAATATTTGAAACAAAAAAATATTATTCATGATTGCAAATTTGGTAAAAACTATACTTTTGCTGCTGAATTAAAAATTATTACAATGTCAGACATCGCTACTAGAGTGAAAAAAATTATCGTTGACAAGTTAGGAGTTGACGAAGCAGAAGTTACAACAGAAGCTTCCTTTACGAATGACTTAGGAGCCGACTCTTTGGATACTGTTGAGCTTATTATGGAATTTGAGAAAGAGTTTAATATCTCTATCCCAGACGAACAAGCTGAAACAATTACTACAGTTGGTCAAGCTGTTACTTACTTAGAAGAAAACGCAAAGTAAGATTTACTTTATAGTTTAAAATGGAATAATCTAATCCGCCTTTCAATAGCGCTTACAACCTAAGCTGCTGCTGTTGGGCGGATTATAACTTAAACGGCTTCTCATATGGAATTGAAAAGAGTTGTTATTACTGGTATTGGAGCAATTACTCCAATAGGAAATACTTTAGATGAGTTTTGGACAAACCTTGTAGATGGTGTTTCCGGTGCCGACATGATTACACAATTCGATGCTTCTAAGTTTCGTACTAAGTTCGCCTGTGAAGTTAAAAACTTCGATCCTACTGTCTATATGGACAGAAAGGAAGCAAGAAAGATTGACCGTTTTACACAGTTTGCAATTGTTGCCAGCGATCAGGCAATGATTGATGCTGGTTTAAATAAAGATAATGTAAATCCTGATAGAACTGGTGTTGTTCTTGCCAGTGGGATCGGTGGTTTGATTACTTTTCAACATGAAGTAACAGAATTTGCTAAAGGTGATGGAACACCAAGGTTCAATCCTTTCTTTATTCCTAAAATGATCCTTGATATTGCTGCTGGACAAATATCCATGCGCCATAACTTAAGAGGTCCAAATTTTTCCGTTGTTAGTGCTTGTGCAAGTAGTACCAATGCAATTATTGCTGCTTATAATCTATTACAATTAGGTAAAGCCGATATTATTGTAAGTGGTGGTAGCGAAGCAGTTATCAGCGAAGCTGGTGTAGGTGGTTTCAACGCTATGAAAGCTATGAGCGAAAGAAACGACGATCCTAAAACCGCTTCCCGTCCTTACGATAAAGATCGTGATGGGTTTATTATGGGAGAAGGTGCTGGAGTAGTTGTTA
>JBAXVH010000199.1:0-3069 GCA_037129215.1 Bacteroidota bacterium
TACTCCAGATATCCTTTGTTTTTCAAGTAAACAATCCAAAGAGCAATCAGGCTCATACCACTTACAAAAGAACTTGCAAAAGTATACCAGCTATACATGGTGCTGTACCAATGAGCATCAATACTCATTAACCATAACCAAGGAATAGTAGAACCTACAGTTAATGCAAACCACACTAAGAACATAGAAGCTCTTACAGTATTTCTTAAGATGAAAGATGCACCTACTTCTTTCGACATAGCTTCTACATCTGCCTCATTGCTTAATTGTCTCATTCTCCAGCCCAGTAAAGACCAAAGCCCAATAGCTAATATTGACCAGATAGCAAAGAATTTCACGTTAAGGAAACCTGATTTACCTTTTAATACTTCATCTTTTGCAACTGCTGCAGTGTCTAACCAATGATAAATATGATGTTTATCGGTAAATACTACAAATAATAATATTGCTAAAGTAATGCTACCGAAAATAGGTACTAAGGTAGAAATTGCTTCAGGAACTCTTTTTAAAGAAATCTGCCATCCACCCATTGCAAGGGTAGTAACGCAAACAAAGAACATAGCGGCATTACAAACTAATGTCCAGAATATAGTATTGTACATTAACGTACCTATAAACTCCGCTTGTTGAGCTTCTGTACCTCTTCCTTTAGTAATAAAACCAGCTACAATAGCTATTACACCAATTGCTATAAGCGCTAAAGACCAGGTTTTTAGTTTAGAAGGAATCTCAAAATTCAGTTTAACCGATGCCATTTATTATATCTTTAATCTTGAAAAGTATTTATCTTAATTGTTCTTCTACTGATAATCTTATTTAGTTGCAACTGCTTCTTTGGTAGTTGCTTTGCCTTCAGCTTGTTTTTGCTTGATATAAGCAATTACCTGCCAGCGTTGTTTTCTATTTAACTGAGAAGCATAGCTACCCATTAAGTTTTTACCATAAGTTACAGAGTAATACATCTGTCCTACAGGCATTGCCTCGTACTTTTTATCGCCAACCAGAGTAGCAGGCTTAGCAGGATAAGGACCTTCGCCACCTTTATACAATGGACCATTGCCATCCAGTTTAGTACCATGACAAATACCACAATTGATAAGGTATAATCTTTCCGCTTCTACTAAATCGTTTTTAGTTAGAGAGTCGATAGGGCTTTTTACCAGCTTGGACGCTGTGTAGTTAGCAGTATCTCCTTGTTTATCCTTAGCAACATGGAAAGGCATTTCTTCCCCTCTTGCTATTGTACCAGCAACAGGCATATTGGTATAATTAATACCAGAATCCTTTAAATTGCTATGGTCAGAGTATGTTTCGTATGCTCTGCTGTATGCCATATCTGGCATATAAATATCATTTGGATTACGCTTAACTTCATCACTACAAGCAACGAAAGCAGTCATTCCAGATACAGCTAATAATATGGTATAAAACTTCTTCATCTTCTTTTAATTCTAATATTAAGCAGCTACTGTTTTGTGTTCAAATAATACTTCATCTTTGTCATATCGGCCTAACCACCAGCCTTCTTCCGCCACCTGAACGTCTACTTCTACAGCGCCGGTACCTTTCATAAAGCCTACAAGGTCGTCTACGTTTGTTTTGTCGTTACATTCAATAACCATTACAAACAAATCGTCGGTAGCTCTTGGATGGAAATGGTGCTTTTTTACAAATGGTGCCAACTGACACAGATAGCAAAAAGTAAGTACCATACCAACTGCTGCAAACAATACTGTCAACTCGAATATGATAGGAATCCATGCTGGTAAAGCAAAGTGTGGTTTACCACCAATATCCAAAGGCCAGTCTTTAGTAAAAATCCAGGTAATACAACTTAATGCAGTTGTAGTACCGGTAATACCATAGATAAAACCAGCAGTATGAAGACTTGTTGCTCTCATTCCCAATGCATGATCTAAACCATGAACAGCAAATGGAGTATACACATCCTGAATTTTATATCCTGCAGTACGCGCTTTTTTAACAGCAGGAAAAAGTACTTCCTCATCGTCAAAGCTTGCAACTACAAATTTCTTTTTAGCCATATATGTTTAATTATAAGAGCCCGATAATTTATTTAATATTATTAGTTATGTCCTCCGTTTTCTACTGTAGTATGTCCATGACCACTATGTGCAAATACCTCAGCAGGCACATGCTCTAAATGATGCATTTTCTCTTTGTAGCTTTCTCCTGTAGTTTTCAATACATACTTGATTTCCGCAATTGCAATTACAGGGAAGTATTTAGCAAATAAGAAGAAGCAGGTAAAGAACAATCCAAATGTACCCATATAGAAACCAATTTCCCAGGTAGTAGGACTATAGTATACAGACCAGCTGGAAGGTAAATAATCTCTGTACAAAGAAGTAACGATGATTACAAAACGCTCGAACCACATACCGATGTTTACAATCACACTCATGAAGAAGGTAACTACTAAGTTTCTTCTCATTTTCTTGAACCAGAAGATCTGCGGGCTGATTACGTTACAAGCCATCATACCCCAGTAGCTCCATCCATAAGGACTGAATAAGTAAGCACGGCTATACCAGAAAGTATATCCTTCATATTTATTCTGACTGTACCAACCCATGAATAACTCGGTTAAGTAAGCTATACCTACGATAGATCCAGTTAATACAATTACTTTATTCATTGCCTCAATGTGACCCATGGTAATGTAATCTTCCATACCAAATACTTTACGGATGATAATCATTAAAGATTGTACCATCGCAAATCCGGAGAATACCGCACCCGCAACGAAGTATGGAGGGAAGATGGTAGTATGCCATCCTGGAACAACTGAAGTAGCGAAGTCAAAAGATACGATGGTGTGTACAGAAAGTACCAGTGGTGTAGATAAACCTGCCAATACTAATGACAGACTCTCATGTCTTTGCCAGTGCTTGGTAGAACCAGTCCAGCCAAACGATGCTATACCATATAATCTTTTACGTAATTTAGTAAATGCTCTGTCTCTTACAGTTGCAAAATCCGGCAATAAACCTGAGTACCAGAATAATAATGATACCGTAAAGTATGTAGAGATGGCGAATACGTCCC
>JBAXVH010000002.1:0-33237 GCA_037129215.1 Bacteroidota bacterium
ATATAGGTCGGTTGCAATGCCCCGTCTGTATTAATGAAAAGCTTTCTACAAGATTTTGTAAGTAAACGAACAATAAAAACGATTAAACTTTTTATATGAAAATAAAATCCGCATTTCTCTTTCTCTGCCTTTTAGCAACAGGGTTGCTTACACAAGTGTTTGGGCAGGACTTAACAGTAATTGGTAAAGTCTCCAATAAAAAGACAGGTGAAGCATTACAAGGTGCTTCTGTTGCTGTAAAAGAAAATTCTAATAAAGTTATTACCGATGCTAAAGGGGGATTTAAAATTATCTGTCCTACAGGTGGCACTATAGTAGTAAACTATATAGGTATGTCGACTAAAACGGTAAAAGTTACCAATGCTGATCCTTTAGAAATCCAGTTGGATGAAAAGGCAGAAGCATTAGGCGATATAGTGGTAGTAGGTTATGGTGTACAAAAACGTTCTAAGGTTTCTGGTGCTTTATCTACTGTAAAAAGTGAAGATATCGAAAAGCTGAAACCTACCAGAACAGAAGAAGCTTTACAAGGTACCGCATCAGGGGTAACGGTAATACAAACTGGTTCTCCAGGTTCAAAACCTACTATATTAATCAGAGGTATTGCTTCTAACTCTGGTAACGATCCTTTAGTAATTATAGATGGGGTACAACAAACACAAGATGATTTGAATTCTATTAGTCCAGCTGATATAGAAAATATCAGTGTATTAAAAGATGCTGCAATGACTGCTATATACGGATCGAGAGGTGGAAATGGAGTAATTGTGGTAACTACAAAAGGTGGTAGAAAGAATTTAAAAACGGAGATTAGTTTAAGTAGTTTTTACGGTAATCAAAGTGTTATCAAAAAAGTAGGTATGCTAAATGCTACCGAGTATGCAGCTATGGTAAATGAAGGTAGCACTACCAGTGGTGGTCCAATTGTTTTCAGTGATCTTACAAAAGTTGGAGTAGGTACTAACTGGCAGGATCAGGTATTTAAAGATGCATCTACACAAAATCATGGTATTACTGTAAAAGGTGGAAGTGATAAAATGACCTATTTCCTTTCTGGATCTTATGCCAGTAATGGTGGAGTAGTAGGTGGTGATGATAAATCATTTTTCAAAAGAGGTAACTTTACTTCTAATCTTACTTTCGATTTATCTTCAAAATTGAAATTTCTGGTAAATACATCTGCTGTAATGCTTGGCTCTAAAACAGTTTCCGAAAATGCTTTCAATAGTATCTTAGGTAGTGCTTTAAACTTCGATCCTACCGTGCCAGTTTTAAATACAACTGGAACTGTTGGAGATTATGGTTACAGTACATTATTATTATCAGAAGTATTTAACCCACTTACCAAACTGGCTAATACTTACAACCAGAATAATGGCACTAAGTTTTACGGTAAATTTGAATTGCAATATGATGTAATTAAAAACCTGAAATTTACTACTCGTTTTGGTTATCAGAAATACGACGACAATTCTAAGAGCTTTGATCCATTAGTGTTTTATGGCGTAAACAATGTAGACAACTCCATGAATGCAGATGGTAGTACGGTTATTGGAAAACACAATAGTGTTTCGAATAATAAATACAGCAATTTTAACTGGGAATACGAAGCTTTTGCCAACTATACTTTTAAGGTAAAAGATAATCATCATTTTGAAGTTGTGGGTGGTGTATCTTTCTTAAAGTCTTCTGGAAATGCTGCTGGTGCAAGCAGACAGGATGTACCATATAACTCATGGACTTTTGCCGACAACACTTCTGCAACAGGGGTGAATTCTGCAACAAATACCAATGCTCAAACTGGTTATTACTACGAATATTTTTCAAAAAACTCTTCTACTTTCGGTCGTATTAATTACGATTATAAAGACAGATACTTGGTATCTTACAATGCAAGAAGAGATGGATCTACTGCATTTGGTGCGAACAATAAGTTTGGTACTTTCTCAGCAGTATCCTTAGGTTGGGTAGTTAGTAAAGAAAACTTTTTCAATTCTAAAGTAATTGATTTCTTGAAAGTACGTGGTAGTTCTGGTACCATTGGTAATGACAAAGCTGCACAGGCATTTTTTACGCAGATAGTTACTGGTGGACCAAGTTATGGTTCTACAGCGAATAGCAATGGTTACAACTTTAATAATATTTTCTATGCTGGTTCAACTGTTGGTTCATTAAGAAATGATAACGTAAGCTGGGAAAAAGATGTTCAGACTAACATAGGTTTCGATATCGTTTTACTGAAAAATAAATTCTCTATTAATTTTGATTACTATACTAAGAGTGCTAATGGATTACTATTTAATCCAGCTTTATCTGGTTATTTAGGTACCGCTTCAGCGCCTCCGGCTAATATAGGTTCAACTGAAACAAAGGGTATTGATATGCAGATTACTTATAGCCAGCCTATTGGTAAATCATTCAGAATGAACAACACTTTCACCTTTACCACTATCAGTAATAAAGTAACTGCAACCAATGATGATGGAACTGCCAAATTGTATGGTGGTAGTTATTTTAATGGTCAATCTCAAACAGTAACTGTTTTTGAAAAAGGAATGACACCTGGATATTTTTATGGATATAAAACAGCTGGCTTATTCCAGAATGCTGCTGAAGTTGCTGCTGCTCCAGTTCAAACAGGAGCGCAACCTGGTGATATCAGATTTGTAGATGTAAATGGTGATGGCAAAATAGATGCTAACGATAAAACTAATATTGGAAATCCATTCCCTAATTTTATTATGGGTTGGAATTTGAATATGGAATATAAGAACTTCGACTTTTCTGCCTTCTTCTATGCTTCTGTAGGAAATGATATTTATAGAGCGTATGAAAGAAATGCAAACTATACCAATAAATTCAGATCTATTCTGGGAAGATGGACAGGAGAAGGAACTACCAACGATGCTACAAACCCACGTTATTCTTTTACCGATGCTAACAATAATGCTCGAGTATCGGACAGATACGTAGAAGATGGATCTTTTGTGAAATTAAAAAATATACAACTTGGATACACTTTCACAGGAAAGAATATCAAAAAGATTTTCCAGAAATTAAGAGTATATGCTCAGGTTAAGAATGCCTTTACTATTACTAAATACAATGGCTTTGATCCTGAAATAGCTGGTGGCCTTTTGGATACTGGTATAGATAGAGGTTCTTATCCTCAGGCAAGAACAGTTGCTTTTGGACTTGATATTAAATTTTAATTTTCAATTAATTACAAACAGAAAAGTATGAAAAAATATTTTGTAATAACAACACTTGTTGTCATCATAACATCGTTGTCTTCCTGCAATAAATGGGTAGACACTAATCCGCATGATTCTTACATAATAACTGATTTAGACTATTTAAAATCAGAGAGCGATTATAGAACCATGGAAGTGAGTGTATACACTCCATTACAATGGTTAAATCAGGTAGTACCTATTGGCGATATAGCATCTGATAATGCAGTATCCGGTGGCGAAAGTGCTTCCGATGTATTGGACTTGCAACAAATAGATGATTATACCTTAACTCCAGTGAACGGTACTTTAACCGATTTGTGGAAGTCTGCTTACGAAGGTGTAAACAGAGCCAACTACATGACGCAGTATAAAGTAACTAATCTTGCTGGCGATAAAGTAGATTTCGCTGGTAAAGAAGCGCTTTATGGTGAAGTTTATTTTTTAAGAGCTTACTACTATTTTACCCTGGTTAAAATGTTTGGTGATGTTCCTTTATTTACAGACAGAAGATTAGCACTTGCTGATAATAAAACACTTACCAGATCTCCTAAGGCTGATGTATACAAACAAATTGAATTAGACTTAACCAATGCTATTGCAGTTCTTCCTGCTGTACAAACTGAAAAAGGTAGAGTAACCAAGTATGCTGCTCAGGCTATGTTGGGTAAGGTTTATTTATACGAAAAGAAATATGACCTTGCTGCTGCTATGCTGGAAAATGTAATTACTTCAAATGCATTTACATTGGTTCCGGATTTTGGTTCTATATTCCTTGCAACGGGAGAGAATGGTCCAGAGTCTGTATTCGAAATTCAATACACTAATACTTCACCTTACTATAACTGGGGTGGTGTAACAAGAGGTCAGGGTAACTATGCAATTCAGCAATGTGGTATCAGAAGTTTAAACGGAAGTTCTGCTATGCCTTATGCTGCAGGATGGAGTACCAATCTTCCTACACAGGATCTTGCTAAAGCATATTCTGCTGGTGATACCAGAAAGGCTGTTACGGTATTGGATATAGATGCTTACAAAGCAGCTAACCCATCATTTGGTATTACTTATCAGGTAGCACCTTATAAAAATACTGGATTATACAATCAGAAGTATTTACCAAGAAAAGGAGAAACTTCTGGTCAGATAGAATTAAACTATTTAAACAATTTCAGAATCATTCGTTATTCCGATGTTTTATTGATGGCCGCTGAAGCAAACAATAAAGCTGCTGCTGCCAATGATACTAAAGCACAGACTTATTTAAATTTAGTTCGTCGTCGTGCATTTGGCGATATGGCGCATGATGTATCCAGCACAGGTACAACTTTGTATCAGACTATTCTGGACGAGCGTAGACTGGAACTTGCAATGGAAGGCGATCGTTTCTTCGACTTAGTTAGAACTGGTCAGGCTAAAGCAAAACTTACTGGTTTTGTTACAGGTAAACACGAAGTATTTCCTATACCTCAAACTGAAATTGATGTATCAGGGTTAACACAAAATCCAAATTATTAATCATCAATTTAAAATATAACTATCATGAAATTTTTTAAATATTTAATAGTATTAACCTTTTTAGCGGCTGTTATAAATAGTTGTAAAAAAGATTCTTACACAGACACCTCTCTGGCAAGTAAGGAAATTATTCCTGCTAACTTGTCTGTGTTATTTAAGATCACACAGGATAACTCTGGAACTGTAACCATTATTCCAAGTGGAGAAGGTGTTTCTTTCTTTGAAGTATTTTTTGGAGATTATAAAACAGATTCTGCACAGGTAATTGCTGCAAGCACCATTAACCATATATATCCTGAAGGAGTATATAATGTAAGAATTGTTGCTCATAGTATTACTGGTGGAATATCCGAAATTACAAAGTCACTAACGGTTTCTTTCAGAGCACCTGAAAATTTAGATTTCAACATTATTCCTACAGCAGGAAACAAATTTAAAGTGGGTATTTCTGCAACTGCTTTATATGAAACTATGTTTCAGGTTTATTTTGGTGATGTGGTAAATGAAGTTCCTTTATTATTCTTACAGAGCGATACGGTTTATCATACATACCCTGCATTTGGTTCATACAATATTAAAGTGGTTGCTCTTAGTGGAGGTGCTGCTACTACGCAATTAATAAAGACCTATACTGTTACTTCTGCACAAATAGATTTACCAGTAACTTTTGACGATATTAAGTACGATTATACCACCACCGATTTTGGCGGAAATATTACAGTTGATGCTTTTGATACAACCAACAGCAGCAATAAAGTAAAAAGAACTGTAAAACCTGCAGGCGCACAAACATGGGCAGGTACTACCGTAGGAACTCCTCTTGGTTTTGCTACTGCTATTCCATTAAGTGCAGCATCAAATAAGATGAGTGTAAGAGTATATTCTCCTGCAGTTGGTATTCATATCAGACTTAAAGTTGAAGATCATAATGATGGTACTAAATCGGTAGAAACAGAAGCTTTATCTACTGTTGCTAATACATGGGAAACTTTGACATTTGATTTCAATAATAATGCAAGTGGTACACCAGCATTCAATAGTACCTACACATACGATAAAGCGTCTCTTTTCTTCGACTTTGGAAATGTAGGAACAGGAAAGATATTTTATTGGGACGATGTTAAGTATATAGTATCTGCTCAAACAACATTGTCTTTACCAATCGATTTTGAATCAAGTACTATAGCATACAACTTTACCAATTTCGACGGTGGTATGGCTTCAGTGGTTGCTAATCCTCATGCTACTGGTGCCGATGTAAGTGCTAAAGTAGGTAAGATGGTTAAAGGTGCAGGTCAAACATGGGCAGGTGCTTATCTTACCATGCCTTCGCCAATGAATTTTTCTACCAAGAAAACATTTAAAATGAAAGTGTATTCTCCAAGAGTAGGTGCTAAAGTGCTTTTCAAAGTGGAGAATCTTACTAACGGTGCTGTAAGCTTCGAAAAAGAAATGGCCTCCACTGTAGCAAATGCATGGGAGACTATCACCTTCGATTATAGTGCAGTACCTACTAACCAGTCATACTCTAAGATTACTTTAATCTGGGATAATGGTACCGCTGGTGATGGTTCAGCTAATTATACTTTCTATTTTGATGATATCTCTCTTAACTAATTAAATCGTAGATAATGATTACTAAAATAAAATTATTTGGCATCGTTTGTATGATTGGCTTAATTGCTTTCATAGGGTGCAAAAAAACAGACTATTCCTTCGGTGATATTAAAACACCTACAGGTCTTACTTTAACTGCTTTAGTGGTTGGTACTGATGCAACCAATTTATATGGCGATGGTTCAGGACAAGTTAATATTACTACTAATGCTACTGGTTCTCTTACATACAAAATAGATTTTGGTGATGGAACAAACCAAATGGTTCCTTCTGGCACCATCAGCTATAAATATCATACTCCTGGAACAAACGATTATACTGTAACTGTTACTGCAATAGGTACAGGAGGAAGTGAATCTGTTATCAGTAAGAAAATAACTGTATTAACAAACTTTACCATCCCTGCAGATATCGTAACAGATTTAACCAATGGTTCTTCTCAGGTATGGCAAACAGATCATGATGCTGTAGGACATGTGGGTGTTGGACCAACAACTTCATTTAGTTCAGACTGGTATTCTGCTACGCCTAATACAAGGGATGCTTGTTTGTATGATGATGAAATTACTTTTACAAAAGACTCTAAAGGAAACATCTCTATGTCGGTTGATAATAAAGGGCAAACATTTATTATAGCAGCAGCGACTTCATTCTATAGTCAAAGCGGTGGAGATAATTGTTATAGTATCACTACTACTCCAAAACAACTTTCTTTTATGGATGCAACTTCTGCATCTACTTCGGCTAATTCTACCAGAATACAATTTACAGTTCCTGGAAATGGAATAATAAACTTTGCTACCGGTGGAACTACCTATGAAATACTATCTATTACCCCTACCACAATGACTCTAAGAAATATTGGCGTGGATGGTAATGCATGGTATCAAAAATTGAAGGTTAAATAAATAATATAATTATGAAAAACACTATTTTGTCTTTTCTATTGCCGGTATTAATATTTGTAAGTGCTTGTAGTAAAACAAATACGCCATCTGCAAATAATACAGTTCCTCCTAGTAATTTGACAGTTACTGCCAATGTTAGTACCGACAGTTCTGGCAATGTTGCTTTTATTGCAGCGGCTACCAATGCTACCAGTTATGATTTTGATTTTGGTGATGGTGGTTCTTTAAATGTTGTATCTGGTATAACTACTTATAAGTATTCAAATTCTGGTACTTATACAGTTAATGTAATTGCTAAAAATGGTAGTGGATTAATTATTTCTAAATCTATACAGGTTATTGTGGTGGTTACACAAGCTGCAATCTGGTCGGATGAATTTAATATTAATGGAGCACCAGATGCATCAAAGTGGACTTACGACTTAGGCGCAGGTGGATGGGGTAACTCAGAGCTACAGTATTATACCAATAGACCAAGCAATGTAATTGTACAAAATGGTGTGCTTAAAATAACAGCTGTTAAAGAAAGCTATAGTGGTAGTAGTTATACCTCGGCAAGAATTAAGTCGCAGGGATTATATTCTTTTACTTATGGAAGAGTAGAAATTAGTGCTAAGTTACCATCTGCAGTAGGTACATGGCCAGCTTTATGGATGTTGGGAAGTAATATTACCAACACTGCATGGCCTGCTTGCGGTGAGATGGATATTATGGAACAAAAAGGAAATGAATTAAATAAAATTTATGGTACAATTCACTATCCTGGACATTCTGGTGGTGGTGGTGTAGGTAGCACGTTGACTATTGCAAATTCCTCCACTCAGTTTCATAAATATACTTTGGACTGGTCTGCGGCTGCAATTAAAATGTACGTAGATAATGTATTGTATTTAACCGTTCCAAATACAGGTAGTCTTCCATTTAATCAGAACTTCTTTTTCATCATTAACATGGCAATGGGCGGAACTTTTGGTGGTACTGTAAGTCCTTCTTTTACTACCGATACAATGGAAGTAGACTATATAAGAGTGTATAAATAATGATCTAAAACTTGTTGTGTGAGAAAGTACTTAGCCTCTTTTCTTTTCATGTTGCTGATATCTACTTGCTCTATATCACAAGTTGGTAAGGTTAATGTAATAAAGGTTGATAGCGGTTTTAAACTCGAGGTAAATGGGAAAGGATTCTTTATAAGCGGGATGAACTGGGACTATTATCCTATTGGTACAAATTATAAATATATTTTGTGGCAACAACCCACTAAAACAATCAAAGAAGCATTGGACTATGAGATGCCCCTTCTTAAGAAAATGGGGGTAAATACGCTTCGACAATATACCGGAATACCGCCTGAATGGATAACATACATTTTCGAAAAGTATGGTATATATACCGTTCTCAACCATCCTTTTGGCCGTTATGGATTAACAGTAAATGGGAAATGGGAAGCCAATACCGATTACTCAAATCCATTGGTTAAAGAGGTCTTATTGAAAGAACTAAACGAGTTGGCTGTTAAGTATAAAAACACGCCAGGCTTGTTGATGTATCTGTTGGGTAATGAAAATAATTATGGACTCTTCTGGCAAGGAGCTGAAACAGAGAATATTCCTATTAAAGATCGCAAATCAACTGCTACTGCAATCAATTTGTACAGGATATTTAATGAGGTAGCTATATCAATGAAATCTATTGACAACAATCTCCCTATTGCAATATGCAATGGGGATTTGATGTTTTTAGATATCATAGCTAAAGAATGTAAAGAAGTAGATATATTGGGAGTGAATATATATCGTGGACTTTCATTTGGAGATGCGTTCGACAAAATTAAATTAGCCTATAATAAACCAGTAATGTTTACAGAGTTTGGTGCAGATGCTTTTAATGATATAACTAAAAAAGAAGATCCAAATGCGCAAGCAAAATGTGTAGTGGAAAACTGGAAAGAAATATATGCGAATGCAGTTGGTGGTGGCAAAGCAGAAAATTGTATTGGTGGATTTACTTTTCAATTTAGTGATGGGTGGTGGAAAAGCGGACTCGACTTAAACTTGGATAAACATGACTCTACCGCATCTTGGTCTAACGGAGGTTATAAATTCGACTATCAAAAGGGAATTAATAATATGAACGAGGAGTGGTTTGGTATTTGTGCTAAAGGAACCACCAATAAAAATGGAGTGTATAAACTGTATCCAAGAGCTGCATATTATGCGCTTAAAAAACTTCATAATGTATATGCTAGGACCATTTTGAAAAATTATACTCAGATTCAGTCAGTTCATAATTAGTCTGAATGTATTAAGTGTTGTAAAAAATAAACATTGTTACTGTAATAAAAATTAATAAAAGCTGAATTAAAATAACTAATAATGATAAACGAAGAAATTAGTCTTGATTCAATTGAAATAGGAGGAGAAACTTTTTTTAAGATATCCAATGTTAATGAAATGCCTCCCTTTTTTATGAGCATTGTCAGCGATTCAAATCATTGGATGTTCATTTCCAGTAATGGTGGTTTAACTGCAGGAAGAAAGGATGCAGATTATGGTTTGTTTCCTTATTATACAGATGATAAAATAACCAGTAATGTTGAGAATACTGGAAGTAAAACCATTTTCTGGGTTAATAAAAATAATCAGTCTTATTTATGGGAACCCTTCTCAGAACGTGGCATTGGTAAATTCAATTATACCCGCAACTTATACAAAAGTAAATTCGGCAATAAAATTATATTCGAAGAGATCAACGAGGACTTAGGGCTCGCATTTCAGTATCAGTGGAACTCCAGCAATATTTATGGATTCGTAAGAATCAGTAAGTTGAGTAACTTATTGCAATCCGAGGTAAATGTAAAACTGTTGGATGGGTTACAAAACATACTTCCTTATGGTGTTGGAAGTGATTTACAAAACAATTACAGTAACCTTGCTGATGCTTATAAACGTACCGAATTAATTCCTGAAACAGGATTGGCAATAATAGCACTTAGTGCAATTATTGTAGATAAAGCAGAGCCAAGTGAAGCCTTAAAAGCAAATGTTGCATGGTCTCTTGGTTTTGATAAGCCTACCTACTTACTTTCTTCTTTGCAACTTAAAAATTTTAGACTAAATGGAATAGTGCAGCAGGAAGAAGATATCAAGGGGAAATCAGGCGCCTATTTTGTGGTGAACGATATAACACTTAATGCCAAAGAAAATAAGGAATGGATGATTGTTGCCAACGTAAATCAAAACCATGCAGCAATAGTTCGATTGTCAGAAAGTATTAAGCATGATACTGGTTTATTACAAAAGGTTACAGAAGATGTTCAGTCAGGAACTGAAAACTTAATAAATCTAGTTGCTGCAGCAGATGGTTTACACTATACTGCCGATCACTTAAAAGATACTCGCCACTTCAATAATGTGATGTTCAATATTATGAGAGGGGGTATTTTTGATAACAATTACCAGATAGAACAATGGGATTTTATTAATTATCTTCGAAAGGCTAATAAACAGGTTTTCGAAACAGTTAAATTTTCTGTTGAACAGTTACCTTTAATTTTCTCTGTAGAGTCTTTATTGGAACTGTCAGATAAATTAAACAATACTAATTTCCATCGTTTAGCTATAGAATATTTGCCACTGAAATTCAGTCGCAGACATGGCGATCCAAGTAGACCCTGGAACAAATTTTCTATCAATACTAAAAGTGAAATTGATGGATCTAAAATATTAGATTATCAAGGAAACTGGAGAGATATTTTTCAGAACTGGGAAGCATTAGCGCATTCCTATCCTGAATTTATGGAGGGAATGATTTCCAAATTTTTAAACGCTTCTACGTTTGATGGATACAATCCTTACAGAGTTACAAAAGGTGGATTTGACTGGGAAACAATTGAGCCAGATAACCCTTGGTCTTACATAGGATATTGGGGCGATCATCAGATAATTTATCTGCTTAAGTTTTTTGAATTTTTAGAAAAACATCGTCCTGGACATATCGGAAATATTTTAGGTAAAACAGACTTTGTATATGCTAATGTTCCTTATAAAATAAAGTCGTACGCAGACATTTTACATAATCCAAAAGATACTATTGATTTTGATCATAAAAGTGATCATGCAATAAGGA
Organism: Bacteroidota bacterium; assembly: GCA_037129215.1. Classification (GTDB taxonomy): domain Bacteria; phylum Bacteroidota; class Bacteroidia; order Chitinophagales; family Chitinophagaceae; genus CANFLJ01. The sequence continues at coordinate 11,402 of JBAXVH010000002.1, forward strand.
ATAACATAAAAGAATTGGGGGCTGATGGTGCTTTAATTACTAACAGCAATGGAGAAATTTATCATGTAAGTTTTTGTGAAAAAGTATTTGCAACAGTTCTTTCCAAGCTGTCCAATTTAGTGCCAGAAGGTGGTATATGGATGAATACACAAAGACCTGAGTGGAACGATGCAAACAATGCATTAGTAGGTAATGGGCTATCAATGGTTACCCTTTGTTATCTTAGAAGATTTCTGAAATTCTTTCAACCAGTTTTCGAAAGTACAACTACAACAGAGATTACATTTTCTGAAGACCTGTATACTTTTTTTGAAACTATTTCAGCCACATTTGATAAATATAAAAACACACTGTCCGGTAAAATAAATGACAACGATAGGAAAAAAATAACAGATGCTTTAGGTATAGCAGGCAGCAACTATAGAAATAAAATTTATACTGATGGCTTTAGTGGAGTTAAGAAAACTGTTACTAAAGATCAACTCTTAAATTGCATATCATTGGCAAATGCATTTCTGGAACATTCCATTACTGCTAATAAAAGAAAGGATGATTTATACCATACTTACAATTTAATTTCATATGATGATACATCTATTCAGGTTGCACATTTAAGTGAGATGCTCGAAGGACAGGTAGCTGTTTTAAGCGCTGGTTTTTTATCTGCAGAAGAGAGTTTGAAATTGTTGAATGCGCTTAAGGATAGTGCTCTGTACCGACAGGATCAAAATAGTTATATACTATATCCAGACAAGAATCTCGCTAAATTCTTACAGAAGAATACTATTCCAGAAGCATCTGCAGAAAGCTCTTTGTTGCTGAAACAATTGATAGAAGACGGCAATAATACTATTGTTGAAAAGGATATATTGGGTGATGTACATTTTAATGGCAATTTTAGAAATGCCAGTGATGTAGAAAAAGCATTAATACAATTAGATCAACAGTATAGTACACTGGTGGAGAAGGAAAAAACATTGATCCTACAGATATTCGAAGAAGTATTTTGCCACAAAGAGTTCACAGGAAGATCAGGAACATTTTTTGGTTATGAGGGCTTAGGCTCTATATACTGGCACATGGTTTCAAAACTATTGTTAGCAGTGCAGGAAACTTGTAATATGGCTATTCATCAGCAAAGCAGCCAAGAGATTCAGGATGCATTAGCTGAACATTTTTATAATATAAATGAAGGGATAGGAGTACACAAACCACCAACCGTTTATGGTGCTTTCCCTACCGATCCGTATTCGCATACGCCAAAAGGTAAAGGTGCTCAGCAACCAGGAATGACAGGTCAGGTGAAAGAAGATATCTTAACAAGAATGGCAGAGCTCGGAGTGCAAACTCAATCGGGCGAATTAGTTTTTAAACCTTATCTGTTGCATAAATCTGAGTTTTTAAAGTCTGATACTCAGGCTCATTTTGTGTTGCTGAATGGTACGTCAAATATTATAAATCTTAAAAAGAACAGTCTGGCATTTACAGTATGTCAGGTGCCGGTTGTTTATACTATTTCAGAAGCTAATAAAGTGGAAGTGTTCTATTCAAATGGTAATATAGAACAATTGAATTCTTCATCTTTAAGTAAGGAAGTTAGTAGTAAAATATTTCATAGAACAAATGAGGTTAAAGAGGTAAAAGTTTATATAACGGAGGATAAGTTAAGATAATGAATAAGATTCTTTTCATAATTGTTTGCTTTTTTGTTGCATGTAGTCCGCTTAAAAAGTCGGGAGTAAATGCAAATAAAATGACTGCCCAAAAACTATTGGGTAATGTTCATTATCAAGGCATTTGTTATGGAGGATATAGAACTGCAACAAGAGATGTAGAACCCACCGTTGCTGAAATAAAAGAAGATTTGAAGATTCTGGCAGCAATGAATATTAAGTTTGTCAGAACGTACAATGTTCATCATAAAGAAGCAGCTAATTTATTACAAGCTATATCAGAATTAAAAAAGGAAGATCCCAATTTTGAAATGTATGTAATGCTTGGTGCATGGATAGATTGTAAAAATGCCTGGACAGATAAAACACCTATACGCAATGAAGATAGTGATCGCAATTCAACCGAAATTACCGAAACAGTAAGACTGGCAAACGAATTTCCAGATATTGTAAAAATTATCTCAGTAGGTAATGAGGCAATGGTAAAATGGGCCTGGTCTTATTATGTAGATCCTTCCATTATTTTAAAGTGGGTAGTGTATTTGCAGGATTTAAAAAAGCAACATAAACTATCTAAAGATATCTGGATCACTTCATCAGACAATTTTGCTTCCTGGGGTGGTGGCGGTAAGGAATACCATACCGAAGACCTCCATAAATTGATAAATGCAGTTGATTACATTTCTATGCATACTTATCCTATGCACGATACACATTATAATCCAGCTTTCTGGGGAATTAAAGAAAACGAGCAACAATTAACGGAGAAAGAAAAGATAGATTCGGCAATGAAAAGAGCCGTTGATTATGCAATTATGCAGTATCAGTCTGTTGTGAGTTATATGAAATCAATAGGCGTAAATAAACCGGTACATATAGGGGAAACTGGATGGGCAACATTCTCTAACGAACAATATGGAAACCAAGGATCTAAAGCAACTGACGAGTACAAATCTGCTAAGTATTATCAACTTATAAGAGACTGGACAAATGCTCAGGGAATTACTTGTTTCTTTTTCGAAGCCTTCGATGAAAACTGGAAAAATAGTAACAATCCTTTGGGGTCAGAAAATCATTTTGGTTTAATAGATTTGCAGTCTCAGGCAAAATATTTGCTATGGGATGCAGTAGATAATGGTGTTTTTAAAGGACTTACCCGTAATGGTAAACAAATTACCAAAACATTCAACGGTAATGAAAAAGCATTATGGATGGAAATTAAAACACCCAATAGTATTTTAAAGAAATAATTAATAATAAGTATTATAACAACTAAACAATATAAATTCAAATATTAGATGTCAAACGAAAATTCAAACCCAGCAAAAGTGGTACCAATGGGTCAAAAAATCGCATTTGGTTTAGGCATGCTTGCCAACCAGATGTTTCCAGCTGCCTTGGGTATTTTTATGGTAGTATTGGTCCAGGATTTAAAATTTCCGGCTTGGATGTGGGGGATATTATTCTTTCTGCCAAGAATTTTCGACGCATTTATAGATCCTATAATGGGGTTCATTTCCGACAATACAAGATCTAAATGGGGTAGGCGCAGACATTATGTTTTTATAGGAGCAATTATTATGGGGCTTTCTTTTGTAGCCATGTGGCAACTATACAGAGAAAGTGGGGTTCAATACAATTTTATTTACTTCCTTTTATGGTCATTTATTTTTTATCTGGGTCTGTCAATTTTTAGTGTTCCTTATGTAGCAATGGGCTATGAAATGAGCGACGACTTTCATGAACGTACCAGCATAATGGCAATATCTCAATGGATAGGACAATGGGCATGGGTAATTGCTCCATGGTTCTGGGTAATTATGTACGATCCTAAATGGTTTCCTAATGCAGATACTGCCACCAGAACATTGGCTGTCTGGGTAGGAATCTTGTGCATGATTTTGGCAATGATGCCAGCTATTTTTATAAAGAGTAAATCTACTAAAGATGAAACCACCTTCTCTCCATTAACTTTTAGAACAATAGGAGGTAGTTTAAAAGAGATATTTAAAAGTTTCAAAGAGGCATTTAGCAATAAACCATTTACTAAACTATGTGTAGCTACATTTTTAATATTTAATGCCTTTAATACGGTAGCAGGCTTTACTTTCTTTATTGTTGTATATTACCTTTTCAATGGTAATACGGGTGCTGCTGGTATATGGCCAACACTTTTTGGTTGTGTAGGAGCACTGTCCACCACTTTTGTGGTAATTCCAATTGTGGCTGCTTTGTCTAAAAAAATGGGTAAAAAGAACGCTTTCTTAGCTTCTCAGGGAATATCTATTTTTGGTTATATATTGTTTTGGTTTTTATTCATTCCCGGCAAACCATATATGTTTTTGTTTGCCCTTCCTTTCTTTTCATTTGGTATAGGTAGCTTGTTTACATTAATGATGTCTATGACTGCAGATGTTTGTGATATGGATGAATTAAGTTCCAACAAAAGAAGAGAGGGAATCTTTGGCGCTATTTATTGGTGGATGGTAAAATTTGGTTTTGCAATAGCTGGTTTACTTACTGGAGTGATAATGTCTTTAGTTGGATTTAATCCGGATTTACCGTTACAAACAGCAGGTGCAGTTACAGGACTAAGACTCTTCTTCTCAGGAATTCCAATTTTAGGTACTTTAATAGCTATGTGGGTAATGAGAAATTACGACCTTACTGAAGAAAAAGCCAGAGAAATAAAAATGGAATTAGAAGCGAGGAAAAAAGCAAGTTAATACGCATTTATCTACAATCTGTACTGTATAATTTCTACTATAGTATTTCTTAAGATAAGAGACCTGGGGTTTCTCATCTTAAGAATCCAATTTTTGTTTAATCAGAATAGCCAAATAATCAGTAGAACCTATCGAGTATCCCTTGTTCACACAATGAACCCTATTTGAGGCATAATATTATCTCTTGTTTATATAATGAATTTTAATCCAACAATAATATTATTTTTCGTTGGCAAAATGAACTTTATTTTGGCTGTAATACTATCCTTCTTTGAATAAATAGAGTGTATGAAGTATATAAAAGATTGTGTAAATAGGATTTAGATACTTCTACGGGTTTAGTCGACAGTAAAGTGTATTTCAACCTTTTGTAAAATATCTTATAAAAAAATAAAACCCAAATAATTAATCCTTTTTCCCAATAGTAATCAAATAATCAAATAGAGTTACTTCAGTTGAAATACCTAACCTTTTTCGAAGTCTATATCGGCTGATTTCTACACCTCTTACAGAAATGTTCATCAACTGAGCAATTTCTTTAGTCGAAAGATTCATATTAAGATATGCTGCCAGCTTAAGTTCAGAAGGAGTAATTGTGGGATGTTTTAGTTTAAGCTCTACTAAAAAGTTATTGTGAACCTTATCATAGTGCTTGGAGAATGCTACCCATTCCTTATCTATATTTTCATCTTCTGTAAGCGATTTAATTAATTTTCTTAATTCTTCTACTGCACGAGGGTTGTTATACTCTCGCATAATTCTATTAATTTCACTCTTCACTTTAGATATTAATTCTCCCTTTTTTACCAGATGCATTGCAGATGATGCTAATTCTGAGTTTTTATAGTCCAATTCTATCTCCAGCTTCTCATTCTTCAGCGATATTATTTCATTTTCCGTTTTATTAAGTTCAAGTTCATGAACATATATAATTTTTTGTTGCTCCTTTAAATGTATTTCATGCTGTAATTTAAACTTTTTCTGTTGATGTTTATAAAACCTGTATCCAATAAATATAATAAAGAATATATATAATATTTTAGCCCAGATGTTTAAATACCAAGGTGGTAATATTCTAAAAGAATAGGAGGCAATTTCCGAATCTCCACTAAGATTGTTTCTTGCTTTTACTTCAAACGTGTAATTGCCAGAGGGTATATTGGTGTATTCCTTTTCGGTTTGTTTGGTCCAGTTACACCAGTTATTATCAAATCCTTTTAATCGGTAACTGTATTCTAAACCTGGTTGATAACCAAATAAGGCTGTAGAAAATTCAAAGTGTAATGCCTTCCATCCGTATTTAACGGTAGGCATATGTTCAAGAACCTGAATTTGCTTTTCATTAATATCATTAAAGTATCCTCCAAATAAAACACTATCCTGATTATCAATAATTTTTACATTCCTTATTTGAACATGTGGAATACTGCTGGTTAGTTTATATTTTTCATAATCAATAATATAAAACCCTTTTTCACCCCCCAGAATAATATTATTTTGATTAATGGGATAAACAAAGTAAAATCCACTTAAAAGTTTATCATTTAGTTCTGGTATCGGAATTATAACTGGTTTACCAGTAGTATAATCTATTACACTTAATTTTTTTTCATGAATAAACCAGATATTACCAGCAGAATCTTCTTTAAGGTAGCGGATACTTTGTTTACCTAGTATTTTGTCATAATATTCCGAAGGTTGAAAATTGTCTTTCTCTGCATTATATTTATACACCCCCTTTTCAGTGGCAATTACTACCTCGTTTTTTATTTTATATACATAATTATTGAGGGTAGAAGGTAATCTGTTTTTGGATGTATATAAATGTTTTTCAAATTGTAGCCCACCTTTTGAAACCATTTTATATACCCCTAAATAAGGGTGGGATACCCAGAAGTTGTCATCAGCATCAATGGCTACAAACCGGGATGATTCATCGAAACCTTGAATATTTCCAGCTTCAGTAAAGTGATTGTTCTGATAGTTAAATATACTTATTCCACTATAATTCCCTGCTATCATCTGCTGACTTGGAAAGGAATTACTACTAGGAGTAAAATTCCAGAAACCGGGTGTATTCGAAATGGGTGATGAAGTATAACCATTTACTACAAAAGCACCCTCATGATGACCAAGTAATACTTGATTATTTACTTCCGATAATCCCCAGATTTGCCCTTTTGTATTATTAACGAAGTTAAAACTGCTTTTGCAAAAGCTAAAATCCTTCATTTTCTGAATAGGTACAGCGTATAAACTGTTTGCAGTACCAAGATACAAGGTATTGTTGTGAAACAGGGCCGCATATCCAGCAGCATCTAAGAAAAAGGGGTTAATCTGCTTTATAGCGCTATTGTAGGATATTAAATCAATACCATTATCAAGGCCAAGCCATAAATTCTTTTGATGATCTAAAAAGATACAGAGTACATTATTATTCTGTAAACCCTCTACTTTAGAAAAATGCTGAATTATATCTCCTATCTTATCTATTACTATTACTCCCGAATTACTGGTGCCCAATGCTATCAGATCATTGCTAACTAATGTAGCACAATATATACGCTGATTTTCGAATATACTATTGTTAACAGAAGATAATTTAGTTATGCCTGTAGTACTCTTTATAAATATACCATACTTAAGGGTCGTGATATAGGAGCTGTCTTTTGAAATTGCTATAATTCCTGTTATAGGGCTATTTAAAGGCAGTACATTTTTCTCAAAAATTGGTTTCCATACATTATTTTCAAAGCATAAAAGACCTTTTTGGTATTCATGAGCAAACATTTTACCATTACAAACTCCTAAAAAAGACCATTCATATGCTGTTGTGTATACCGAAAAATTATCATTGTATAGTTTGAATATTTTTTTGGTTGATCTAAAAAACACGTTATCTCCGTTGGCAATTATATCCCAGATGTCACCAAAATGACGATGCTTCTCCGGTATCAGATTCGTAATTGACTTAAAAATGAATTGTCCGTTTTCAGAAGGGGTAAAATATCCTAGTTCATCTTGTCCTCCTACGTATATTCTACCATTAGGAGTTATTTCAATCGATCTTACAATCATTTTGTTTGGTAATGGATATAATTTCCAGTATTTACCATCAAAAGTTAACACGCCATCGTTATTAGCAATGTAAATAGTTCCGTTTTTGTCTTGTTTTATGTCCCAGTTTTGTAAACCTCCTAAATAAGTATGTTTGGAGTAATTTAAAATATCCGGGAAGCCAATAGTGTTCTGGGCAAACAAACTAAGGGGTAGTAATACCAATATTATTAATCTCTTCATTCGCAAGCATCGTTAAAGAGTAAAGGTAGTATTTTTTTATTGATGTATAATTGATGTAGGTTTGATGTAGTTTGTTTGTCTTGATAATCAATTAGTTACGATTTTCGATGTAGGTTTGATGTAGTATATTGTTTGTAATACATTATTTAAGGTTTCATCTTTGCAAAACTTATTTTTTCAAACAAAAAACGATTTGCACATGAAATTAAAGATTACCTTGCTATGTCTGGTATTTTTTTTGGCTCACCTTTCGCAAACGATTGCGCAAAGTAATGTTGTCACCGGAAAGGTGTTAAACAAAACAACAAATGAGCCCTTAGTAGGAGCTACTGTGAAAGTTTTAGGCACTAAAACAGCAGTAGTTACCGATTCTTCAGGTAACTTCTCGGTAAATTTAACCAAGGGAAGTGTTTTAGTAGTTTCTTATGTAGGGATGAATTCCCAACAAAAATCAGTTAGAGGGGCAGAAAGGTTAGTGTTTTCTTTGGAAGAAAATGCTGAATCTACTTTAAAAGATGTTGTTGTAAATGTAGGTTATGGTACACAAAAGAAAAGTGTATTAACCGGAGCAATCTCCAGCGTAAAAGCAAAAGACATCGAAAAAGTTCCAAACGGTCGTATCGAACAAGTCTTGCAAGGTAGAGTTTCTGGGGTTACTGTTATGGCAAACTCAGGACAACCTGGTTCAGCATCAACCATAAGAGTAAGAGGTATTACTACTTTTGGAGGTGGAAATGATCCTTTATGGGTTATTGATGGTACCGTATTAGATGCAGGAGCTATTGGAGCTATTAATCAATCTGATATTGAATCAATTGAAGTATTAAAAGATGCAACTTCTGCTGCTATTTATGGTACAAGAGCTGCAACTGGGGTAATACTGGTTACAACAAAAAAAGGAAAAGCTGGTAAATTAAGTGTAAGCTACAATGGTTTTTATGGAGTATCTGCTCCTGAAAAACAATTGAATTTGTTAAACGCTACACAATATGCTGCTTTAATGAATGAAAAATCAGTTGCTGGTGGTGGTAGCGTACTTTTCCCTAATCTGGGGTCTCTTGGAACAGGTACTGACTGGCAAAAACAAATTTTCAATAATAGCGCTAACAGATACTCTCATGAGTTGAGTTTAAGTGGTGGAACTGAAAAGTCTACTTTCTATTTATCTTTTGGTCGTCAGGATCAACAAGGTATAGTTGCTTCAGAAATTTCTAACTATACCAAAACAAATATTAGATTAAACTCTACCCACAAAATTTCTAAAGTATTTACATTCGGTCAATCAATTGGGTATTCTCATCAAAAAGCTGTTGGACTTGGAAATACTAATAGTGAATATGGTGGACCTTTAAGTTCTGCTATAAACTTAGATCCTATTACTCCTGTTGTAGTAACAGATCCTGTTGTAGCTGCATCAGGACAATACCCGGTAAATGCAATTAAAGATGGATATGGAAATCCTTTTGGTATTTCTTCTATTGTTGGTCAGGAAATGACTAATCCAAAAGCATACATCCAAACCAGATTAGGCAGTTTTGACTGGTCTGATGATGTTATTGGCAATGCATATTTAGAAATAGCAGTCAATAAACATATTAAAGTAAAATCTACTATTGGTGGTAAATTAGCTTATTGGGGAAGTCAAGGCTTTACACCCGTTGCTTATTTAAGTGCAACAAACAATGTCACTAAAAATAGCTTTGGCAAAAGTACTAACACCACATTAAACTGGAATATTGAGAATACTATAATGTATTCCAACAAAATTAAAGACCATAATTTCAATGTATTATTAGGACAAGGTGCTTATGTAGATAACAATGGTGGAGGGACGTATGCTTCAATTTCTGATTTGCCTATATCTTCTTATGAGGACGCTTCATTTAACTTCCCTACTACTGCAGCAAATAGTAATTCTAGTACTTATGATTTAACTATTCATAAAGTTTCATCCTTGTTTGCTCGTGTAAACTATGATTATAAAGAGAAATATATGTTTACGGGTATTTATCGTCGGGATGGATCTACCAGATTTGGAGCTAATAATAAATTCGGTATTTTCCCTTCTTTCTCATTAGGTTGGGTAGCATCTAAAGAAGATTTCTGGAAGAAAAATGATTTTGTAAAGTATCTGAAAGTTAGAGGAGGTTATGGTAAAGTAGGTAATGATAATATTGTTGATTTTGGATATTTATCAACAGTAATTGGTGGTTTTAATTATACGCTGGGCAATTCGGGACTTATTACTACAGGGTATGCACCAAAAACATTGGATAATCCAGATTTGCATTGGGAACAAACTACACAAACAAACATTGGGTTTGATGCACAATTGTTATCTAATTTCAGTTTAACTTTTGACTATTTTAATAAAAAGACTTCAGGAATATTAAGATACATTCCAATTCCCGGATATGTGGGGGTATCTTCTTCACCAGTAGGTAATATAGCCGATATGCAAAATACCGGATTAGAATTTGAACTTGGGTATCATAAAAAGTTTGGTGAATTAAATTTCTCCTTTACAGGAAATTTTGCCACTTTAAAAAATGAAGTTACCTATGTAAATACAGATGCCGATTTTATTAATGGTGATGCAGCGTTTCAATCAATGGGACCTGTTACCAGAACACAGGTAGGGCAATCTTACAATTCTTTCTACGGATATCAAACAGCCGGTATATTTCAAACAGTTGCGGATGTAAATAATTATAAAAATACAGCTGGTGGGTTAATACAACCTAATGCAAAACCAGGCGATTTTCGTTGGGTAGATGCAAACGGTGATGGAGTTATTGATCCAAAAGATAAGGTATTTTTAGGGTCAAATATTCCTAAGTTTACATATGGGTTCACCATGAATTTTGAATACAAAGGTTTCGACTTGATGGTTTTTGCACAAGGTGCAGGTGGAAATAAAATATTCCAGGGATTACGCAGATTAGATATAGGTACAGCTAATTACCAGACTAAGGCAATGAGTCGTTGGACTGGTGCCGGTACTTCGAATGATTTTCCAAGACTTACTACTGATGACCAAAACGGCAACTTTACTAATATGTCTAATTTTTATTTAGAAGATGGCGACTACTTAAGATTAAAAGTGGTACAGTTTGGTTATACTTTCCATCATAAATTGCTGAATAAAATTGGGGCAAGTAAATTCCGTATGTATGTAACTGCAGAAAACTTGTTAACCCTAACCAACTATACAGGATATGATCCTGAAATTGGTGGTGGTGTAATGGGCGTTGATAAAGGTATTTATCCTCAGGCTCGCTCATTCATAATTGGAGCTCAATTACAATTTTAATTTTAGTAACTACAAAAGATTATAGAAATGAAAAAAATACAATTAAATTATTTTATAGTTGCTTCTGCAATCATGCTGTCTTTGTTGTCATGCAAAAAAGATTTTGTTGAAATAACACCTAAAGGGCAGTTCCTTACTGCAAATTATTATCAGAATAAAGATCAGTGCTTTAGTGCTTTAGTAGGAGTTTACGATGTGCTACGTAAAAACTCAGGAGGATTCGAAAATATGATTACCATGATGAATGCAGGATCTGACGATCATTTTGCTGGTGGTGGTGGCTCTTCTGATGGTGCGGGTATTCAAGGCTTTTCAAAATTTGCCTTAAATGCAACTATTATGCCTTCCAGCTTTTGGAGTGATCACTATCAAGGTATATTCAAAGCAAATGTGTTGTTAGATAAACTACCAAATGCAACTATGGACGCAACTTTAAAAGCAAGATTTGCTGGTGAGGCAAAAGCTTTAAGAGCTAATTATTATTTTAATCTGGTAAGAATGTTCAAAAACATTCCTTTACTAACAAAACCTGTTGCAGCAACTGATATCTATAATGTAGTACAGGCAGCTCCTACAGATGTTTACACTCAAATTGAGAACGACTTACTGGATGCTATTAATGTATTACCAGGGACTGTTCCATTGTCAACAGAATCCGGTAGACTTACAAAGGGTGCTGCTAAAGCTTTATTGGGTAAAGTATACCTTTTTGAAGGTAAGAATTCTTTGGCTGCAGCTCAACTTGCCGATGTAAATGGTACTCCAGGTAGTACAAGCACTTATGGCTACAAATTGCTTGCTAATTTCAGTGATTTATGGGTAGTTAGTAACAAATTCAATAGCGAATCAATTATCGAAGCTTGTCACACAAATGCAGGCAACTCTGATTGGGGATGGTGGGGAAGTTCTAGTGATGAGGGTAATTCTGTAAACGTAATGGTAGGACCTAGAAACTATACAAGACCAACAGGTTCAACTGCTGCTGATTTACCTTCAGGATGGAGCTTCAACGTATTTACACAAGACTTCTACGATGCTATTAAGTCAGACCCTCGTTTTGCTTCTACAGTTTTCGATTTGAAAGCATTAAAAGCAGCAGGTCAGGCTGATTATATTGAAGGATATCAAAATACCGGATATTTCTTAAATAAATTTTTACCAAGACAATCTGATGTAACTACAGGTGCAGGTACTCCAGTTTTAAATTACAGACAGGACACCTATGTAATCCGTTTGGCTGATACTTATTTAATGGAAGCAGAAGCTTTGGGTGCAACAGGTGCCAGAGCACAGGCTTTATTAGATGCTGTAAGAGCTAGAGTAGGATTAGGTTCTGTTCCTGTTTCACTTGCTGCCATTAAGAGCGAACGTCGTTTGGAGCTTGCAGGTGAAGGACATAGGTTTTTTGATTTAGTAAGATGGGGAGATGCTGCTGCTAAATTATCTAGCCGCGGATTTGTAGCTGGAAAAAGCGAAGTATTCCCAATTCCATTTAGTGAATTACAAGGTACTAAATTAGTTCAAAACCAAGGTTATAATTAATTAAAAATACAGCAATGAATAAAATAAAAATATTTAGTAGTTTAATGCTTCTGATAGTAATGTCTATCGGGTGCTCTAAAAAAGACGGAATTGATAGTGATCTATCATTCGTAAATACAGCTGCTGGTTCTAATGTTGCTAAAATATTTGACATTAGCACTGATAATAGCGGTAACGTAAAAATTACTCCAACAGGTAATGGCGTTACTTCTTTTACCGTTAAGTATGGCCATGGTACAGGGGCTGCTGCTTCTGCTACTGTTGCACCAGGTTCTAGCACTATACATTCTTATCCTGAGGGTAGCTATACAGTTACTGTTGATGCTACAGACATTGCAGGGGTAACCACTACCACTACTTACCCATTATCGTTAACTTACAAAGCTCCTGAAAAGCTATCTGTAAATATTGGAAGCGATATGAAGGTAAGTGCTACTGCTTTGTATGCGCATTCTTTTTTGGTGTATTATGGCGATGTGGCTAATGAATTTGGTACTCCAATGACTGCTACTATAGATGCTTCAGGATTAGCAACAGGTTCTGGTTTACCTGCACATGTTTATCCAGCAGGTGGTCCTTACGATCTTAAAGTAGTTGCATTAAGTGGTGGTGCTGCTACTACTCAGTCTATTAAAACACTTTTTGGATTTCCACTTACTTTCGAAAGCACAACAATGAATTATTTCTTTGGAACTTTTGGTAATGTAAATTTTTCTACTGTTGCCAATCCTTCATCTACTGGTTTAAATACAAGTGCTTTTGTAGGTAAGTACGAAAAAACTGTTGGAGCAGCTACCTGGAGTGGTACTTATAGTCCATTAGATATACCTATGAATTTTGCTTTTGGTAAAAAAATTAAAGTATTGCTTTATAATCCAAATCCAGCTAACATTGGTAATTTACTAAACATAGAGTTAGAGAGCGCAATTGCTGGTACCGGAGCACAACCAAACGGAGTAGGTGTATTAAAAGCGCCTATTACAAAATCTGGCGCTTGGGAAGAATTAGTATTTGATTATAGTACAATTCCAGCAATTGGTGCTAGTGCCAGATATGGTCAATTAGTATTAAGATTTAATGATGCTGCAAGTGGTACTGGTGAAATAATTTATCTGGATAATTTCAGAATCACTAATTAATAACTTTTATAAAATTAAGAATTATGAAATATAGTTTAAAAAGCTTTTTAGGAATACTGATATTAATTATAGTATTCAGCGGGTGCAAAAAGAAAGATTATTCTTTTGGTGATTTGTCAGCACCTACTAATTTAGTAATCAATACTGATATTGTTGGTAAAGATGCTACCCATCCAAATGGAGATGGCTCTGGTAATGTGAATATTACTATAACAGCTGATAATGCGCTTTCGTATAAAGTTGATTATGATGCAAATGATGCTTTAAACTTAGTATATCTGCCAACTGGAAGTGTTACTAAAAAATACACTACTTTAGGTACGAACACATATCGAATAACAGCGGTTGCTTATGGTAAAGGTGGAACATCTTCTACAATAACAAAAGACATTACTATTCAAAGTAATTTCACACCTGATGCTGCTATTATTACAAACCTTACTGGAGGTAGTTCTAAAACATGGTTTGTTGACAAAAGTGTCGCTGGACATTTTGGTGTGGGTCCATGGTCTGTAACTTCTGTAGCACCTGATTGGTGGGCTGCATCTGTAAACGAAAAGGTAGCTTGCTGTAACTGCTTTTATTCTGCTACATTTACTTTCGCTAAAACTGCCTCTGGTTATACTATAACTGTAGCATCTCCAGATGGAGCATTTACTAAGACTGGCTCATTAACCAACTTACCTGGTATACCTTCTTCTGGTGGTGAGGCTTGTTATAGTTATAGCGGAGGATCTGGATCATTCTCTTTTATTCCATCTAGTTCAGGTATTCCTGCTACTACACCATCTACTCAAACAAGTATTTTACTGAATAGTAATAGCACATACATTGGATATGGTTCTTTACAAAGTGAATATGAGATTATGCAACTTACCTCAAATTACATGTATTTAAGAGTTCAGGGTACAGAAACAGGCAACGCCTGGTACTTAAAATTGAAATCACTATAGCTGTTTTGGTTGTCGTTTAATTTTCCGGCATTAGTGAGGTGTTAAAGCGTAAAAGGAGGAGATTTCTCCTCCTTTTTTCAATTTAATACTTATTGTGTTTTCGGGTATAATATTGGGTGCCTGTTCAAAGTCGGGAGGTACAGATTAATCTGCTATCAACAATCCATAATTAAGTGTTTTAGATGTACATCAGGTTGTAACAACTGCAAATTCTACCATGATTGTATATGTTATGTAAAAATGGTTTAATTGTAGTATAAATATTATAGAATGAACAAGCAATTTTATGCCTTTTTAAAGATGGTCTTTTTTCTAATATTGTTAGTTATGTATTCTCAGACTTATGCTCAGGGAAATGCTAATAATACTATTGCCGATTCCTTGCTTACAACAAAAGAAGGCATTAAATCAGGGGCAAATAACAATACTAATAAAATCGACTCAATAGACTCCCTAAGAAAAGGGTGGAAGCTGGTATGGAATGATGAGTTTAATTATGTAGGTTTACCAGATTCTACAAAGTGGGTTTTTGAAGAAGGTGGGGATGGTTGGGGCAACAATGAAAAACAATTTTATATTGCCAATTCTTTTGAAAACTCATTTGTAAAGGACGGCAAACTTCATATAGTAGCTTTAAAAAAGAAAAAAGGAAAATTGAAATATACATCTGCAAAACTTACAACCTATAAAAAGAAGTCTATTCAGTATGGACGTATAGATGTTATGGCAAAGCTACCAAAGGGTAAAGGCAATTGGCCTGCAATATGGATGCTTCCAGAATCTATTCAAAATAATACAGAACCCTGGCCCCTTTGTGGTGAAATTGATATAATGGAACATGTAGGTAAAAATCCTAATATGATTCATACATCTTTACATTCAGAATTATATAATCATGTAAAAAATACTCAGGTAACTTATTTCGAAAAAGTAGATGACGTGTTCAATAATTTTCACCAATATTCAATTGAATGGACTAAAGATTATATCTGCTTTTATATTGACAATAAATTATTTCTCAAGAGTTTAAAAGGTCAGAATGGTCGTGTGTCTACTAATGAGGGGTGGCCATTTGATAAACCTTATTATATAATACTTAATCTTGCAATTGGTGGTAATTGGGGCGGTGAAATAGATAATACTATTTTTCCTAACGAAATGCAGATTGATTATGTAAGAGTATATGAAAAATAAATTATGAAAAAGATTAAAACACTCCTAATAGCGCTTATACTTACTACTGCATTTCTTAATGCTCAGTCTATTAAACTGATGACCTATAATATTCGCCTCGAACTTGCCTCTGATGGAGAGAATGACTGGAATCATCGTAAATTGTTTTTTGCAGATCAGGTTAAGTTTTATGCTCCAGATATTATGGGGCTGCAAGAAGCTATGCCTTCGCAGGTTAATTATTTAGATACAGCAATTAAATATTTAAAACATGTGGGAATAGGAAGGGAAGGAGTGAATAAAGGAGAGGCATCCTCTATATTTTATAATGCTGCTAAATACAAATTAATAGTATCAAAAACCTTCTGGTTATCCCAGACTCCTGATACTGTTTCAAAGGGATGGGATGCATCTTTTTTAAGAGTATGTACTTATGCTTTGTTTACGGATATTAAAACCAATAAATCTTTCTGGGTTTTTAATACTCACCTTGATAATGATGGGCAGATAGCCCGGGAAAATGGGGTAAAAATGATCTTAGATAAAATTAAAGAAGTCAATAAAAAAAATCTTCCTGTATTCTTTCTGGGCGACTTCAATTCTACGCCTGATAATGTAGTAATTACGAATACTAAAAAACTAATGTCCGACTCAAGAGAAGTATCGATACAAAAGCCTTTTGGCCCCAAAGGTACTTTTAATGGGTTCAATTTTACTAAGACTGTAACTGATAGAATTGATTATATTTTTGTGCCTAAAACCGGACAGGTTAAAGTGAATAAATATGCAGTATTATCCGATTCAGATAATCTTAGATATCCTTCAGATCATTTGCCTGTTTTTATTGAGGCCAGCTTTATAAACCCATAATCCAATTTATGAACTTACTAAAAAAAACTATGAGCATTTTAAACATTATAGCAATAAGTAGTTTACTACTGAATTGTAGTAAATCTGATACTAAAACCAATACTCCAGTCATTCCGCCAGTTACAGTAAATGAAGTAGACTGCTGGCTTACAAAAGGAGATCAATCTATAAAACTTCAAAAACAATCCTCTGTTATTGGTTTTAATACAAACTACAATAGTTATCCAAAAATTACGGTCGATGTAAATACAAAATATCAAACTATAGATGGGTTTGGATTTACACTTACTGGTGGTAGTGCACAGGTTATTAATCAACTTAATACACAGGTAAAACAAGACTTATTGCAGGAATTATTTGGAACAAATCAAACATCTGTTTCTATTAATTATGTAAGATTAAGTATTGGTGCGTCAGATTTAAACGATGCTCCTTTTACTTACGATGATATGCCTGTAGGTCAAACCGACCTGACGCTTTCTAATTTCAATTTATCTTTAGATACGGTAAATCTTATTCCATTGCTAAAACAAATTGTTGCCATTAATCCAGCTATTAAAATTATTGCAGCACCATGGTCTGCTCCGGTATGGATGAAAGATAATAATAGCTTTGTTGGTGGTGGTTTACAAACACAATACTATAATGTGTATGCACAATACTTTGTAAAATACATTCAGGCAATGAAGGCACAAGGAATAATTATTGATGCTATCACACCACAAAACGAGCCTCTAAATCCATACAATAATCCAAGTCTGGTAATGACAGCTTCGCAACAGGCGAGTTTTATTAAAGATAATTTAGGACCAGCTTTTCAAACAGCAGGAATTACTACTAAAATAGTTGTATACGATCACAATTGCGACAGAGCAGATTATCCTACTGCCATATTAAACGATGCTGCTGCAGCTCCTTATGTAAATGGTTCTGCTTTCCATTTGTATGCTGGAGATATCAATGCACTCTCGGGTGTACATAATGGTTTTCCTAATAAAAATATTTATTTTACCGAACAATATACTGCTTCTAATGGTAGCTTTTCTGGTGATCTTAAATGGCATCTGAAGAATGTAATGATTGGTGCAATGAGAAACTGGAGTAAAAATGCATTAGAATGGAATCTGGCAAATAATTCAGGCTTTGGTCCTCATACAAATGGTGGATGTTCTTCTTGCCTTGGTGCTTTAACTGTGGATGGAACTTCCTCTGTTATTAGAAATGTTGGTTATTATATAGTCGGACATTTATCAAAGTTTGTTCCTACAGGTTCCATAAGAATTGATAGTAATACTTCGGGCGATTTAAATAATGTTGCATTTATTACCCCTCAGGGTAAAATTGTTTTAGTGGTTGAAAATGATGCTGCTACATCAGGAATTTTTAATGTTAGTTTTAATGGAAAGTGGTTCACTACTTCACTCGATGCGGGTGCAGTAGCAACGTATATATGGTAGTTTAAAAATAAAATTATTAATATGAAAAAGGTATTTGCAGTCTTAATCTTGTTTTTATCGATGAAAATGTTTGGGCAGCATAGCAGCCCAAAAATTGCTGAAAAGGACTCATTAAAAGTTAAAGAAGTTTCTGTCTATAGTACGGCAGATAGTACAGAACTAAGATTGTCCAAAACGGGTAATTATAAATTTACCGAACATGCTCAGCCTCTGGAAACACAGACTTGTATTTTTGTTTTTCCTAAAAAAACATTCCAGACATTTATGGGGATAGGTGGTGCCATTACCGATGCCAGCGCCGAAGTTTTTGCAACGTTACCTGCAGAAAAACAAAAGGAACTATTAGATGCATATTATAGCAAGGAAAAGGGAATAGGTTATACCGTAATCCGAACAAATATTCATAGTTGCGACTTTAGTTCTGATAGCTATATATATGTAAAGGAAGGGGACTCTTCTTTAAAAACATTTTCTGTTGATCATGATTTAAAATTCAGAATTCCTTTGATAAAAAGAGCAATGGAAACCAGTGGGCATAAAGCGCATTTATTTGCAAGTCCATGGAGCCCTCCTGCTTTTATGAAAAGCAACAATAATATGTTGCATGGAGGTAAATTATTGCCTGCATATTATCAGTCATGGGCAAATTATTATGTAAAGTTTATCAAGAGTTATCAAGCTGCTGGAGTGCCTGTATGGGGACTAACAGTGCAGAACGAACCAATGGCTACACAGCAATGGGAGTCTTGTATTTATACTGCTCAGGACGAATGTGATTTTCTAAAGAAATATCTTGGCCCTACGCTGGCAACCGCTGGTCTTGGAGATAAAAAAATAATTATTTGGGATCATAACAGAGATCTTATTGCACAAAGGGCATCTGTGATTTTAGAAGATCAGGTGGCTAAGAAATTTGTCTGGGGAATTGGTTATCACTAGTATGAAGACTGGAGTGGTGGCGATCCTATGTATGAAAATATTGAGAAGGTAAGAACAATGTATCCTGATAAAAATTTGTTTTTTACAGAAGGCTGTGCAGAAAGCTTTAATCCAAAAAACTATCAGCATTGGGTAAATGGAGAAAAGTATGCTCGCTCTATGATCAACGATTTTAATAATGGTACCGTTGGCTGGACCGATTGGAATATATTATTAGATGAATATGGTGGTCCAAATCACGTAGGCAATTTTTGTTTTGCACCAGTTCATGCCAATACTAAAACGGGAGAATTAATTTATACACCTTCTTATTATTACATTGGCCATTTCTCTAAATTTATCAATCAGGGCGCAAAGAGAATAAGTACTGTTTCCAGTAGGAGCCAATTGTCTTCTACTTCATTTGCTAATCCTGATGGTAAACTGGTAACAGTAGTGATGAATGCTTCAGACAAAAAAATTGTTTACTTCTTATGTGTAAATAATCTGAGCACAGAAATAACTATTTTACCTCATTCAATTCAAACATTAGTGTATTAATATGCGTAAATTTAAATGGAGAATAAGTGGCGTAATACTGTCTGGATTCTTGTTTTTTAATGCTTCTGCTCAAAAGAAAACCATTGATCAGAAAGTTGATTCTGTATTAAACCTGATGACGATAGAGGAAAAAATTGGTCAGTTAAATCAGTTTAATGACGATGGGAGAGCAACCGGGCCGGTAACTGTTGATAATGATAAATTCAACCAGATTAAAAATGGTCAGGTAGGCTCGTTACTCAATACATTAGGTACTGAACGAACCAGAAGTTGGCAAAATGTTGCCATGCAATCTCGACTAAAGATTCCTTTAATATTTGGACAGGATGTAATACATGGCTATAAAACTACTTTTCCTATTCCTTTAGGGGAAGCTTGTAGCTGGGATTTAAATACTATAGAACTTACAGCAAGAGTAGCTGCTACCGAAGCAAGTGCATCTGGTATTCACTGGACTTTTGCTCCAATGGTTGATATCTCGCGGGATCCTCGTTGGGGTAGAGTAATGGAGGGGGCAGGAGAAGACACTTATCTTGGTTCAAAAATCGCTTATGCAAGAGTAAAAGGATTTCAGGGCAACTCTTTAGGAGATACAAATTCGGTAATGGCTTGTGTTAAACATTTTGCTGCTTATGGGGCTGCAATTGGTGGTCGCGATTATAATTCGGTTGATATGAGCGACAGAACCTTATGGGAGGTTTATTTGCCCCCTTTCAAGGCTGCTGTTGATGCTGGTGCTGCTACTTTAATGAATGCCTTCAATGATATAAATGGCGTGCCTTCTACAGGCAATAAAGTATTGTTACGCGATATATTAAAAAAGAAATGGGGCTTCAAAGGTTTTGTAGTAACCGACTGGGGCACTATTGGAGAGTTGGTCGATCATGGCTATGTTGCTAACGATTACGATGCTGCTCAATCTGCCATTACTGCAGGTGCCGATATGGATATGGAGAGTCGTTGTTATAAAAATAATCTTGCAAAATTAGTCAGCGATAAAAAGATTTCTATTAGCCTCGTTGATGATGCTGTAAAAAGAATTTTAAAGAAAAAGTTCGAGCTGGGGTTGTTCGATAATCCTTATAAATATTGCAATCCATTAAGAGAATCACTCGCTTTAAGCAATGTAAATCATGCAAAAGTTGCTCGCGAAGCTGCCACTAAAAGTATCGTATTATTAAAAAACGAAAAGAACATTCTCCCCTTATCTAAAAACACTAAAACCATTGCTTTTATAGGCCCTCTTGTAAAAGAATTAAAACAGAATAAAGGGTTCTGGGATGTAGATATTCCTGGTCAGGATTCCAGTTTTATTGTATCTCAATGGCAGGGCTTACAAAATAAAGTGGGTAAAAATACAACCCTTCTCTATGCCAAAGGCTGCGAAATAGAAGGGGATAATAAAGATGGTTTTGCAGAGGCTATAGCAGTTGCAAAACAATCCGATGTAATAATACTCAGTATTGGTGAAAGACGAGACCAGAGTGGTGAAGGGCATAGCCGAAGCAATATCAATATCACAGGTGTACAGGAAGACCTGGTAAAAGAAATGCTTGCAACAGGTAAGCCGGTAGTAGTGCTGATAAATGCTGGTCGCCCGTTGGTGTTTAATTATACTGCCGATAACGCTCCTGCAATTTTATACACCTGGTGGTTGGGTAGCGAAGCTGGGAATGCTATTGCAGATGTACTATTTGGTGACTATAATCCTTCTGCTAAAATTACCATGACCTTTCCAAGAGCGGTTGGTCAAGTGCCTGTTTACTATAATCATTTCAATACTGGCCGTCCGGTTGTAAAGGAAGAGGATCATGTTTATAAATCTTCCTACAGAGATCTGCCTTCCACTCCTAAGTATCCATTTGGTTATGGGTTAAGCTATACTACTTTTGGCTATAGCAATCTACACTTGAGTAAAAAGAAGATGGCTAAGAATGAGCAGATCGAAGTTTCTTTCACACTCACAAACACTGGAAACATGGATGGAGAAGAGATCGTTCAGCTATATCTACGAGATAAGGTTTCTTCTTTAATCCGACCAATAAAAGAACTAAAAGATTTTACAAAGCTGAAGTTGAAGGCAGGAGAATCCAAATCCATTAAATTTGTAATCGATAACGATAAATTGTCTTTCTATAATCAGCGATTAATCTGGGATTCAGAACCTGGCGAATTCGATTTAATGATAGGCTCCTCCTCCGAGGATATCAG
>JBAXVH010000020.1:0-12539 GCA_037129215.1 Bacteroidota bacterium
TTGATTTTGGGCGCATCCCTTCGGGTCAGGCTATCCGTTTGTATCTTTTTTGCGCTATTAATGGTAGTTTAAATTGTATAGTTGTTAGCGCAAAAAAGGATACCACTACTATCCTTTGCGCTCGCTCAAATTACTAAAAGGTCTCAGCTCTGAAAGAGCGCTATAAACAAGCATAGGGTGAAGCCCTATGAAATGAAAAAACAATTGAAATAATAATCCAAAGCCTGAAAGGCCGAAATAATTAGCTTAACCAATTATTATATATCCAGCAATCTCTTCTTTATTGTATCAAATTCTTGTTGCGTAATAATCCCTTCATTAAGTAATTCTTTAACCTTTCTTAATTCTTCTGTGAATCCTTTATTATTACTTTTCCCGGAATAAGTATCTGAAATTGAGTTTGTATTAGTAGAAAGTTTTCCTTTCTCAATCCCATTTTTAATTTGTTTAGCTTCTTCTTTTGTAAACCCATTTGCAGACATTTGCGTACCTCCCGCAAAGATGGTTATAGTAGAAAATCCAATCATAGGTGTATCTATCTCAACAGATGCTATATGGTTAAAGTCAAAGTGTTTTGTTTCACCACTTAATAATCCGGGAATTTTAAAGGTTATTCCAGTTGGTTCCAGATATATTTCAGAAGGAAATATTTTGTTCCCTTCCGATAGTCTCGATGCTACAAATTTCATCTTAATATAGTTTGATTATTCAGTAATATATTTCTTTGCTCTTTCAATAAAATCCCATGCAATTTTGTGTGTTGGTGTTCTTATAAATCCAAATCCATCAGAATATTCATCATTACCATAAGGGGTATAACTTTTCAATAATTTATAATAACTATATCCATCAGGAAGATACAATTCTTTTATTTTATCAAATACCTTTTTAGCCCTGCAATTAAACAATCTTCTATAATCATTAATATAATTATATTGATTATCGTCACCTATCAAACTACAACTTAATAGGCTCATAAATTGGTATGTATATACTACTTGCCCATAAGTATCTTTTAAATATTCTTTAGCAAACTCCGATGGATAGTTTGTAGGAATACTAAAAGCATTTTGTAATTGTTTGGTCGCACCATCACTTACTAATGAAAACATATAAGCTACATTGTTCAATTCTAAATCAGGTAATTGGGTTAAATAAAATTCAAAAGAACTGCAATCAGCCACATCATTATTTAGTCCTGTTAATAATGCCTCTTTCGTTTCAATTTCAAAAAGGCATGTTCCATATTTATATTCTTTTATACAATCTTCATATAAATTATTATCCTTACAATATTTTATAAAAGGAGTATAATACTCATTGCTTTTATCTAATTCAAATTGTATAAATTTAAAATGATTGTTCAAAAAACTGTACTTAGACTTTTTCATAATTATTTATTTCAAAGTATTATACCCAGGATTTGGGTTTTGTTTCATTATTAGAAAAATAATTTTCAATCCTCTTACTTAACGTTATATCAATGAAATAAAAGCATGTAATTGATCTGATGTCAATGTACCGTCAATAAAGTATTTCAAAGTTCCGTATCTGCTTTTTTCTTTAATATCGCTTCCATCTATATAAAAACATACAGAACCATGCACTGACTTTGATTTCACTTCTTTTCCATCAATAACATATTTCACAGCACCATACTTACTTTTTTCTTTTATCTCATTCCCATCTACATAAAACCGTACTGTACCATATTTACTTTTTTCCTTAATCTCATGTGTATCTATATAATACAAAACAGTACCATATTTTTTGTCTTTAATTTCATTGCCTTCAATGCAAAAAAAAACATTCCCAAACTTCTTGTCTTTTATTTCAGTCATAAAATATATAATTGATTTATTATTTAATATTAGCAATTAATAAATTCTTTATATACTGAATTAAAAATACTAACATCTTCTTGTTTAATGGCTTTCTGTATTCCCTCTGAATGTGTACCATAGAAGAATGGCATATCTGCATTAATATGAATTGCATATTTATTAGCCCTCTCAATAAATTGCGTTTTAAAAGTATTATAAACAGGATTTTGAAGTCCTGAAAAAATAACATGTTTTACTCTTTGAATAATTTCTTCTTTAGAAAAAATCATTTCAACATGATCTAATATTGACTGATCAATTTCCTTTCTTATTTCATATTTATTATTTACACTGTTCAAAATAGCAATGGGTGATGCATCTGTAAAAATTAAAGGGCATGCTTTTTTTTTGACAAATAGAGTTTTAATTTCCCTAATATTTAATTGGTTATATCTTGCGAATGTTCCAAATGCTATATTCCAAAATGAGCATCTTTGATTATTGTATGATTTACCATTTATATCTATTCCTTTGTCTGTAAAAGGGAGCCCACCTAAAGAACCGTCAGTCTTAGACATTGTTTCAGTATTCGGTTCTCTACCTACTATCATAATTAGAGGGAATTTCTTTTCAAAGGTTTGTTCATATCCTAACATTATCGGGTGTGCCATACTTATATTTTTAATATTGTTGTAAATTTATAATCATAATCATTAACACCTCAAATTATATTTTTCAATCATTTATCAGAGGTTAAGTTCTATATTACCCCATCTCGAAACAAATTACAAAAAGATCAGAGTGCATCTCGGCCCTGGTTGTACCTGTGCCGTAGTCAATTTCAGCTTGCAGCTGCGTTTTCAGATTATTATAGTACAAAATAGTAAAGTGTCACAAAAGTCCCTTTTGTCCCAATGTATTCCCTCGTCAGCACGCCCTTTAACAATCTAAAATACTAAACCACCAAATGGGGCGTCAGACGGATAACATGGCGCTAATCGTCAGCCCAGCAACCAATACCCCCAAAAAAGACCAACCCTGCTCCTTAATTGAGTAAGGTAGCTTGCAAAAAGAGCAACACAGATTTTTAAAAGAGCAGCATAGATGTTCTAAGAACCAAGCCAGATTTTTTAGCGGGTAAACCAGCTAATCAAAATACCAGCTGAAGTTTCCGGTTTAAGCAGGTAGATAATCAAATTACCACCTAAGATTAAGGAATCAAGAAATCATGATATAGGTGAAAACATAGGATGTAGAAAATAAATTAATCAAGCTCAGAAAGAAATAGTTACAGGTAGAAAATATTTTCCCTGATGCTGAAAAAATATACGTAGAGATTTTTAAATAAATAATTTATGTAAAACAAAATATCAATACATGCAGAAGATATTTTAAGGTAGCTAATGAAAGTATTCTTATAAGTATTAAAAATATTCACCCTGCTCCAAAAGAAACTAAGCCATTGTTGGTGTTCTTCACCAACAATACACTAAGCCATTGTTGGTGTTCTTCACCAACAATACATTCAATAATCCAATATGTGCATTCACGGTGCTAAACTAATTGAGCGCTCTATCAAAACATCATTACATTTACATCCTGATTTCTAAGAAAAGAGTCCTATCTGGATAAATTAAGGCATATCCCCAGCCTTTTTAAATCTTCTTACTTCTTTCTACTTACCAGTCTCAATAAAATGAAACGCTCTATCGGAGTGATGCATCACTTATCGAAACGGCAACGAAACACTTATCAGTAAGTACAATACTTACCAGTAAGCATTTATTCACAAGACGGTAATGCTTATGTCTTAACCGACAGCACCTATCGTCAACAATATTTTTTGTTATGGATAATAAACAAAGTAGAAGAATCAACATGTACACCTTAGTAGCAGCTTTCTTTCTAAAGTATGCTACTATTATTGGTACCTACATTCCGTTGTTAGGACAAATTGTCTTTTTTACCGATCAGGAAAAAGAACTACAGCTGCTCCTTAATCAACAAGGGTATAGTAGCAAAGGAAAAACACTTAGCAAAGAGTCTTTAAGAGCAGCTCTTATTGAACTCGTTCTATCAATGACGCATAAAGCAAAAGGTTGGGCTCTGATTTCTAAAAATAAAGAAATGACAGAGATGTTCGATATTTATGCATCCGATTTCAAAGTCAAAGACAATGATTTTGTAACCTTCGTTCAAATAATACTGCAAAATATTACCACAAACATTACAGCATTAATACCGTACAATGTGCTTGCTGCAAATGTAACTACGGCAAACACAATCCTTGCCGATTTCATGGAAGTAAAAGATAGCCCAAAACAGCAGATAGCAGTTACTAAAACTGCTACAGATGCTATCGTTAAACAAATTGTCATAATCGATAATACACTCACCATTATTGATGCATTATTAATAGGCGAATTCTCCATGTCAAATCCCGAAATGGTCACAGAGTACAACAACGATCGTCTGGTAGCCAATAGCATTAGCCGTCATACATCTGTCAAAGCGCATGTCTATTCCGATTTAGCTCACATGCATCCTCTTATGGATGCACAGGTAAGTATTGTTTCTTTAAACAGAATAGCACATACTTCTTTCGAAGGCGAAGCAGAAATTGTTCAGTTCGTAGGAGGTGCCTATACACTTAGTATTGTATCGCCTGGCTATGTTCAAACAAACATTCCATTCGCTATAGCCAGAGGTAAACATGTCGAATTCAATGTAGTGCTAAAGCCTACATTAATTCATGGCAAAGTAACCAACAAAGGCATTCCTGTAGCAGGCTATAATGTAAATATTGTAAATACCTTATTCTCAGTTATGACAGACGAAAATGGCGAATACAATATCTACATGGTACTCGATGGCGAAGGTGTTCTCGAAGCCAGCAACGAGGGTGGTGATAGTGTAAGTAAAAGCTTCACTATGGTCAATGGCCAGACACTCAAAATAGACATTGCATTCTAATTATTGTCGATATGCAATGCATTACGTATCTGCAATTTAATAACAAACTTTTCAAATAACTACAAATTCAAACAGGTTGGTGTTTCACCAGCCTGTTTTGTATTATTGTATAGTTATTTAAACGCTAAAGGTTCCTATCTCACCAACCTGAATTGTCTTATAATATCGTTTTTTATACGCTACAGGTTGGTGTCACACCAACATGAATTGTCCTATAGTATCGTTTTTTATACTTTCTTTTCAAAAACATGACGAATGTTAGTTATTATACAAAATCACTCCATTACTTTTGCACCCGATTATACATTAAATCATTATAAATAAAATTTAGTTATGAAAATTACAGTAGTAGGCGCAGGTGCAGTAGGTGCAACAACCGCCGACAACATTGCTCGCGCAGGATTAGCTGACGAATTAGTGATCCTGGATATTAAAGAAGGTTTTGCCGAAGGTAAAGCACAGGATATCAATCAGACAGCCGCTTTACTGGGCTTTGATACCCGTGTAACCGGTACCACTGGCGATTATACTAAAACCGCAGGATCGGAAGTAGTAGTAATTACTTCTGGCTTACCTCGTAAACCAGGGATGACCCGTGAAGAATTGATTGGTACCAACGCTGGCATCGTAAGAGGTGTTGCAGAAAATATATTAAAGAATTCTCCTGACGCTATCATAGTAGTAGTTTCCAACCCAATGGATACTATGACTTACCTTGCTTTACAAGCTACCGGCTTACCTAAAAACCGTGTTATAGGTATGGGTGGTGCTTTGGATAGTGCTCGTTTTAAATATCAGTTAAGTCAGCACCTTGGTGCAAGTCCTTCCGATTTGAATGCTGTAGTTATTGGTGGTCATGGTGATACTACTATGATTCCTTTGATTCGTTTTGCTACCTGGAATAGTGTTCCGGTAACTAAATTCTTATCAGAAGATCAACAAAAACAAATTGTTGCTGATACGATGGTGGGCGGTGCTACTTTAACTAAATTATTAGGTACATCTGCATGGTACGCTCCAGGTGCAGCAGGATGTTCTGTAGTAAAATCAATTGTAAGAGACGAGAAGAAATTAATTACCAGCTGCGTATTACTGGATGGTGAATACGGACAAAAAGATATTGCTCTTGGTGTACCTGTTATCATTGGCAGAAACGGAGTTGAAAAGATTCTTGATTTCGGTTTAAATGCAGAAGAACAAGCAGCATTTGATAAGAGTGCAGAAGCTGTTAGAAGCATGAACGATGTATTGAAAACGTTATAATAAGTTGAAGGTTTTAAGTTGTAAGTTATAAGTTAAATACCTTTCAATTAATAAAGAAGCTGTTAGAGAGTAATCTTTAACAGCTTTTTTTGATGCTGTTTGAGTTAATTGTTTAGAATTCATTATTGCGAGTATCTGTAGCGAAACAAGGCAGATTTTGCAGATTTAGTTGGATGCTAAAGCGAAAAATCTAACAAAGTTGCAGCACAGATAACGCTACATAATGAATATCAAATAATAAAATTAAACAGCATCTTTAGATTATATATTTATAAATCATTTAGTTTGCAGTATGTTTAAGAAGCTTAGTGTACTGTCTTTTACTTTATTGCTGGTATGGGTTACTGTTTTTCATACAGGCTGTGCCGTTATTATTCCACCCGGTGGTGGTCCTAAAGATTCCTTGCCTCCTGTATTAATGCAGGCAATTCCTGCATTATCTACCACGAACTTTAATACAAATAAAATTGTATTGAACTTTGATGAATACGTGGAGATTAAAGGGATACAGGATAACCTGATAGTATCGCCTCTTCCTAAAATTAATCCGGTAATAGATTATAAATTAAAGACCGTTACCATCAAGCTTAGAGATACATTGTTGTCTAATACTACTTACTCTTTAAACTTTGGGAATGGACTGGTAGATGTAAATGAAGGCAACCCGCTAAAAGGATTTAATTATGTGTTTTCGACGGGCAAATACATTGA
Source organism: Bacteroidota bacterium (assembly GCA_037129215.1). GTDB lineage: Bacteria > Bacteroidota > Bacteroidia > Chitinophagales > Chitinophagaceae > CANFLJ01. The sequence continues at coordinate 6,771 of JBAXVH010000020.1, forward strand.
TAGCAACAAATTGGCAGGCAATGTAATGCTTGCAGAAACGGGTACTATTGATACTACCTTAATCGCTGTTTTATATAGCAATCTAAATGATACTGCCGTACTAAAAACGAAGCCTGTTTATATGGCTAAAATAAATAATAAAGGCGATTTTCATTTCGAACATTTACCTAATCAACGCTTTAATATGTTTGTAATGCCCAACGATTACTTAAAGCGCTATGATGATAGCACTAAGATGTTTGCTTTTGCAGATAGTAGTCTGCAGGCTTCCTTAAATCCTGCTACTATTAAATTGCTGGCATTTGAAGAAGCTAAAAAGAAGGAGAAGAAAACTACTACTACTAAAATTGATAAAAAGAAGTTGGCATATACTACTTCGCTGGATAATTTCAGACAGGATTTGTTGACAAAGTATTTAGTAATAACACCCAGCAATAAACTTAAAAAGGGAGACTCAACTAAAATCAGCATAGTGGATACTGCCTACAAAACTATAGAGTCTGCAACAGTAATGATTGATACTGCTTTGTCTAAAATTTATGTATACAATCAGTGGAAAGCTGCTGATACTTTGAGGCTGATAATAGATAAAATGGCATTGACAGATACTTTTGGTAATCATCTGGAGAAGGGCGATACTATTAAGTTTTCGGTGAATAAAGTAGAGGATTATGGTTCGCTTAAAATACGATTCAGTAATGTGAATCTGAAAATGAATCCTGTTATACAGATTTATAGCAATGATAATCTGGTAGAATCGAAACCACTATTAAAGAACGAGCTTTTCTTTAAGCTGTTTCATACAGGAGAATTTGAGGTGAGGGTGTTGTACGATGAAAATAAAAATGGCTTCTGGGATGCTGGAAATTATAAGCAACATAAACAACCGGAGAAGGTAGAGAAGTTTAAGAATAAGGTGTCTGTGAAAGCCAATTGGGATAATGAATCTGAACTGGCAATGTAGGAGAATTCAGGAGATAGGAGGTAGGAGGTAGGAGACAGGAGAATACAAATTTGATAATTTGATGATTTGAAAATTTGATAATGAATACAAATTCAAATACTTATAACTTAAAACTTATTACTTATAACTTATTACATACAACTTAACACGTATTGACTGGCTGTTATTTTTTTTACTTTTTAATTTTTACTTTTTACTTTGAAAAAGATTGAACTGATTGAATGTCCACGAGATGCTATGCAGGGATGGGCACATTTTATTCCTACACAACAAAAGATTGACTATATCAATACCCTTTTGCAGGTAGGTTTTGATGTGCTTGACTTTGGCAGTTTTGTTTCGCCCAAAGCTATTCCTCAGATGGCTGATACGAAAGAAGTACTGGCGAATCTTGATTTAAGTACTGCTACAAAACTGCTGGCAATAATAGCCAATGTAAGAGGGGCAGAGGAGGCAGTACAATTTGATGCGATACATTACCTGGGTTTCCCATTCTCTATATCACCTACTTTTCAGCAAAGGAATACCAACAGTAGCATGGAGGAAAGTGTGGAAAGAATTGATGCTATTCAGGAGCTTTGCATAAAGTATAAAAAAACGTTGGTAGTATATCTTAGCATGGGCTTTGGTAACCCTTATGGCGATGCTTATGACGACAGTATTTTATTGACATGGGCCGATGAAATGGCGAACAGAGGTATTCAGATAATTTCTCTTGCCGATACTGTTGGGATGGCTACACCTGAACAGATTAGTTTTGCTTTAAATACGCTGATACCACAATATCCATCCGTTAATTTTGGAGTGCATCTGCATTCATCTGCTGGCAATAGAAAAGCTAAACTTGAGTCTGCTATTAATGCAAATTGTTTTAGAATAGATGGTGCACTGAAAGGTTTTGGCGGATGCCCTATGGCACAGGATGATTTAGTAGGCAATATGGATATGGAATGGTTACTGCATTATTTGCAACAGCAGAATATACCGCATGGAAATATTAATGAAGAAGCACTGCAAAAGGCTTTGGAAATGACTTCAGAGATCTTTATATAGCGGTAACGGGTTTATTGTCTAATTGCTATATGGTTTGATGGTTGTTTTGTTGGTTGGGTATATATATATTCTGTGTTTGTTCCATTTTCAAATCTTCAAATCTTCAAATCTTCAAATTTGTATTCTCCTGTCTACTTGAAGAAAGTTTAGTTCAGAATATTAGGTGCTGTCATATCAAAAGCAGGAATATCAATTTTAAATTCTGCCATGCTATTCATGTTCTGAACAATATAATATCCTACCATTCTACCAATCTCTGTTTTAATGTTGCACCCACTTACGTATTGGAAAGAATCTCCAGGAGGAATTATCGGTTGCACTCCTACAACTCCTTCGCCTTCCACCTCTTTTTTGTCGGTGCTACTATCCTGAATGAACCAGTGACGTCTTAAAAGCTTTATTTCAAAGTTATTGTTATTTTCAATAGTAATACGGTAGGCAAACATAAATTCATGATTTATAGGGTTACTATAATCGGGTTGATAGAATACTTCTACACAAATTTTAACGCCTTTTGAAACCTGTGATATCATGATTCAATGTTTTAGTAAAGATAAGTATTTTGAAATATAAATTAATTGTTTATAATCTTTTAATGAGTAACATTATTTTTGATACTTATGATAGCATATTTTATCCACAATTGTTTATTTCATATAAGGACAATAACAATGATTACTGCCATTTGTTTTGTCTCAGTAATAAATGCTCAGAACTGCAATTTAATTATTAAAAATGGAAGAATTGCCGATGGCTCTGGGAAAGCAATTTATCGGGCGGATATAGCTGTTAAAGATGGAAAAATTTTCCGCATAGGGAAAATTGATGGCTTAAAAGCAGATAGCATTATAGATGCTAAAGGACTAATAGTATCCCCGGGATTTATAGATATTCATACCCATATAGAAGAAGATGAATTAAAAAATCCGCTGGCAACCAACTTTATTGCAGATGGTGTTACTACGGTTATTACGGGTAACTGTGGAGAATCGAATACTAATCTTAAAAAGTATTTCGCCTTTCTTGATAGCCTAAAGCTATCTATAAATGTAGCCTCGCTGATTGGTCATAATGATGTACGGAAAGCCATCATGGGAAAGGCTATGCGTAGTCCAACAAATACCGAACTGAACAGGATGGATAGTATTGTGGAACAAGCTATGAAAGATGGGGCGGTAGGCTTTTCTACCGGACTGATTTATATTCCCGGAGTATATTCTACAAAAGAAGAACTTGCAAGTCTGGCAAAAGTTGCTGGAAATTATGGAGGTGTTTATTGTACGCATATGCGCAATGAGGGTGATAGTGTATTATACGCCATAAATGAAGCATTGTATGTGGCCAGAACGGCTAAAATCCCTTTGCAGATATCTCACTTTAAAGTAGGCGGACAAAACAACTGGGGCCTTAGTACTAAAATGTTACAAAAGGTGAAAGATGCAAGGACTACTGGGATGGATGTTACTATAGATCAGTATCCTTATACGGCGAGTAGTACAGCACTTAGTACCCTGCTACCGGAATGGGTACTTGCAGATGGAATAGATTCTGTAAAGGCTCGTTTGGAAAGACCTAAGATTAAGAAAAAGATGATTGCTTATTTAGTACAGCGATTGAAAAATAAAGGCATGAAACACTACAGTTTTGTAGTGGTAGCAAATAATACTAAAGACAGCAGCTATAATGGGAAAAGTATAGAGGCTATAAATCTTCAATTGAAGAAACCACATACAGCATTGTCGGAGGCAGGTACAATTCTTTATCTGATAACAGAGGCCAGCCCAAGTGCGTTGTTCCATACTATCAGCGAGAAAGATGTTTGCACCATAATGCAGTATCCCTTTAATATGGTTGCAAGCGATGGTACAATCCGTGTAAAAGGGGTAGGAGTGCCTCATCCTCGCAGTTATGGTACCAATGCAAGGGTGTTGGGTAGATATGTAAGAGAACAGCATTTAATAACGCTGGAGGAAGCTATTAAAAGGATGACTTCTTTACCTGCTCAGAAGTTTCATCTTTCTGACAGAGGATTGCTTCAGGAAGGATATGCTGCTGATATGGTGATTTTTGATGAGAAGACGATCATAGATCAGTCCACTTTTATTAATCCTCACCAATATTCTACAGGCATTTCCTATGTAATAGTTAACGGGAAAGTTGACTGGCAAAACAATCAGCCAACAGGGATAAGGAATGGGATAGTGCTATATGGGGTAGGGAAGGGGAATTGATAAGTTGATTAAGCTGGAATTTACTTCTTTTTAGTGTATTCCTGTGTAGACTCATTGACTGTGATATTAGCAATGTTTCTGGATTTATTATTGATAAATTCTGCCATTGATTTCTTCAGTTCATTATAGTATTGTTCTCTATCTGTGCGGTAAACAGAGGATAATTCATCTCTAACCTTTCTCATAAATTCTACTGCTTTAAAACTATTCGTTTTCGTCTTCATAAATTACTTCTTTGGGTGTTCTAATATCAATGGTCTGATAACCAAATTTAAGGTTAATGGAGTTATATTGTTTAATTCTAAAAAAGTTAACCATATGTTTGAAATTCCAGCTAACAAGACTGTCAACTTTTAATATGGTAGCCATGGCTATATGTTGGGCATCACTCTCGTACTTTACTGACAGTATCCCTTCAGATAGATAATGGTTTGCAAGAATTTCAGCTTCTTCTGATAATGCTACTAATTCCAGTTGACTATCAGGGATCGTAAATGTAAGTGCTTTTACTCTTTCCGGGGCTGGTATTAATTCTCGCAATGTGAGATCGCTTAATACAATCGAAAATTTACCTTCTCTTACTTGTTTAAAAAAGGGAATTGTCCATTCTTCAAATTCTTCATCCTCATGCCCTCCCCAGACAGATGTATCAACGTAAAATTTCATTTGTCAAAGTTAAACTTAATATACAGTCATTTATTATTAATGTTTTTTACAGATGGCGACCTTGATTTACAATTTTTTATTAATTCTATAACATTCATATTGATTATGCTATAAAATAAAGGAGTGAATTGGTTGAAACTGGTACTTTTGAGTCTGTATAAAGTCCTGTTTTTGTGGATAACCCCTTTATTTTGGGATGTTTTTGAAAATTAATACAATAAAAGTTGTTCAATTAATTCAAGACCCTTACTTTTGCCGTCCGAAAAAATCGGGAGTAAAATTAAGGTTATGGCAAGAGTATGTCAGGTTACAGGTAAGAAACCAATCACAGGAAATAAAGTATCGCACTCTAACATTAAGAGCAAGCGTAGGTTTTTACCCAATTTACAAACTAAACGTTTCTTTTTTGCAGAAGAAGATCGTTGGGTAACAATTAAAGTTTCTGCTGATGCAATCCGTACTATCAATAAGAATGGATTAGCTACTGTTATTAAGCAATTAAGAGCAGAGGGAACAAAATTATAATTCTATTAAAGTAAACAATCCGCTACAATGGCAAAGAAAGGAAATAGAGTTCAGGTTATACTAGAGTGTACTGAGCACAAAACATCGGGTAAACCGGGTACCAGCAGATATATCTCTGTTAAAAATAAGAAGAATACTCCTGAGCGTCTGGAGTTAAAAAAGTACAATCCAATTTTGAAAAAAGTAACTGTTCATAAAGAAATTAAATAAAACATGGCAAAGGCAGCAAAAACGGCGATTAAAACTAAGGATCAAAAGGCAGCAGCAGATGCGAAGAACTGGACAAAAGTTATCAAGGCTGTTCGTAGTCCAAAAACTGGTGCATATACA
>JBAXVH010000200.1:0-3038 GCA_037129215.1 Bacteroidota bacterium
TCTCGTTGCCTTCTTATGGGCAAAGCCAAACAGTATCCGGCACTGTGCAGGATGCCGATAAAAAAACACAATTGGCTGGTGTTACCATAAAAGTGGTGGGAACTACCACTGCAGCCCAAACAAATGAAAAGGGCACATTTACAGTTAAAGCCACCAAAGGCCAATCCCTATTAGTTAGTTATATAGGTTTTGAAACCCAAAAAATAATTGTTACTGGTACTAGCATGACAATTCTTTTGAAAAGTTCTGTAGCAGAATTAGATGAAGTTGTTGTTGCAATGGATATCAAACGTAAATCGAGAGATTTGGGTTATTCAACGCAAGTAGTAAAAGGAGATGACATTAAAGAAACGCAACGTGAAAGTTTTGTAACTGGTTTGCAAGGTAGAATTGCCGGTGCTACTATTACATCAACTTCAGGTGTTCCTGGCGCATCTTCAACTATTGTGTTACGTGGATTTAACTCAATGTCTTTAAATAACCAACCCTTATTTGTAATTGATGGGGTTATTAGAGATAACTCAACCATTGATGCGGTAGCTGTTGTTCCAGCTGCAGCAGGTCAAAGTAATACTGCGAATGATTTTACCAATAGAATTTCTGATATCAATCCAAATGATATTGAATCTATCACTGTATTGAAAGGACCAGAAGCTACTGTTTTGTATGGTAGTTCTGCTAGTAATGGTGCCATTGTAATTACTACTAAACGTGCAAAAATTACAGTAGGTAAAAGATTAAACGTTAACTACGACAATAGTTTCCGTATGCAATCTTTACAAAATATTCCATCTGTATATAATGGATTCCAACAAGGAACCAATGGTAATGCATCAACCGGAACTTTTTCTGCTTTCGGACCTGCATTAAATGCATCTACTCCAATCTATGATAACGTAGGAAACTTCTTTAAAACAGCTTTTGGACAAACTCAAAACTTAGGTGTTGATTTTGGTACTGCAAAGTCTAGTTTTAGAGCGAGTGGTTCTTATTATGACCAAACCGGGGTTGTTCCAAATACTCGTTTACAAAGAATCAATTTCCGTTTAACCAATAACACTAAAATTGGTAAACACTTAGATATCACCCCATCCATTGCTTATAGCAATAGCAGTAATGATAAAGCCATGAAAGGCTCTGGTGGATATTTATTGAACTTGTTTTTATGGCCTTCAACAGATGATGCAAGAAATTTTCAATTGGCAAATGGACATAAAAGATATTTAGTAAATACTACCGCGAATAATCCTGCCGACGATGCTGGTTTGGGAACTATTTCTGAAACTGACAATCCTTTTTTTGCTGTAAATAGAAACGTATCAAAAGATAAAACAAATAACTACGAAGCCAATTTAGCCATCAACTATAACCCGCTTCCTTGGTTAACAGTTGCTGGAAGATTTGGTTACAATAATTACAATACAGAAGGTTTCCAATACCGTGATCCAGAATCGGCTTCACAATCTTCAATGGCCAATAAAGGACAATTAGATAATTATTGGGTTAAAACCACTACTTACAATCATACGTTATCTGCTACTGCTAGAAAAGCATTTGGCAAATTCAATACACGTTTAACAGTTGGTACTCGTTGGAGCCAAGCTGAATCACAATCTTTTGGTGTATCAGGAACATTTGATAGTACCAGAGGGTTTGATAGTAGTAGCACTGGTGTTGCAACAAGAACACGTTTGGCTAGATCTACTCTATATGGCACAGGTCAATGGAATATTCGTAAAAATTACCAAGTTGCAGAATTTGCAGAAGCGACAATCAGTTACAATAACTTGATTTTCTTAACAGGTTCTATGGCTTTTGAATCATCTTCTGTGTTACCTGCAGCGAATAGAAACTATAGCTATCCTGGGGGAAGTTTGAGTGTAATTATGAGTGATATCATTCCTGCTTTGAAAGGCGGCTTATTAAGTTATTGGAAATTGAGAGGATCTTTAGCATCTACGGCAAGGCTCCCAGATCCATATTCTAATCAGTCGAATTTCGTTCCAACCGTTACAAGTGCAAATACACCGCCAACTTCTGGAACTTTAATTCCTTCTCCTTTACAATATGCATTTACCAATGCCAATCCAGACTTGAAACCTGAAACACAAAATACTTATGAAGTAGGTACTGAGTTAAGAATGTTTCATGATGTGGTAACAATTGATGGAGCTTATTATAATACATTGGCTTTAAATCAAATTGCTCAAGGTTTTAGAGCAAGTTATGGTACTGGATTTGTATTAAATACACAAAACAACTCTAGCGTACGCAACCAAGGTATTGAAATATCAATGGGTATTAAAGCTATCCGTAAAAAAGATTTTGAATGGAATATCCAATTCAATTTAAACCATATGTGGAATAAGGTGTTGGCAATTCCTTTACCAATTGATATTGCAGGTGCCGATTATTATGATGCATCTACTTGGTTATATGGTAATGCAAGAGGTGGTTTGCGTCCAGGTTATTCTACTGGTACCATTACTAGTGCTGGATACAAGCGCCAAGATTTAACCCCAACCGGAGCAAACGGTTTATTGCCAAATGATGGTGCTATTTTAGTTGACCCACTTACAGGTTTGCCATTAAATGATGCAACCTTCCGTGTAAGAGGCGATAGAACTGTTTGGTTAACTTTAGGGACAATCAACAGATTTAGATATAAAGATTGGAACCTGAGTTTCTTATGGGATTTAAGAATGGGCGGAGATGTTTTCAATGCAACAAATATGTACCTAACTACTTTGGGCAAATCTGCTAAAACTGCAGATCGTATGACGCCTAGAATTATTGAGGGAATTCTTAAAAACGGTTTAGAAAACACAAGTACTCCAACAGTCAATAATATTATTGTAAATCCATATTATAACTATTCATATTATGGATCTGTTGCTATGCCTGAAGAAGATTATATGGAACGTAATATTAAAGCTTTCCGCTTAAGAGATATTTCTATCAGTTATGCAGTACCTTCTAAATTTTTGGGTAAAAAATCAAATGTGGATTCTCCAGGTTTGTTAGACTACTTACCATTT
>JBAXVH010000201.1:0-3031 GCA_037129215.1 Bacteroidota bacterium
GGAGAAAATTCTTTTTTATTGATGGGTGATGCTCCAGTTAAAACAGAAAAAATAATTTTAGCGTCCTCGCCCGTAGGTCTATGGCCGAGGGAAAACAGTGCCCAAGTTTTAAAAAGTGAGTTTTTAAAACTTGGGCACCATGGCTCACGAAGTTCTACTGGAGAAGAATTCTTAAAAATAGTTTCACCCAAATATGGATTGATTTCAGTCGGAGCGAATAATAGTTATGGACATCCACATAAAGAAATTTTAGATATTTTAAATCAATTTCTAAGTTAGGTGCTTCAAAATGTTTTTCGGGATAACCTGCCACACCAATACAGAATTTTGTTTTTCCACCGTCTCTAATATCTTCATCTACGTATAAACCATGGTTTAGTCCACCCACTTGTTTTAGTAAGTCGATAGCATAGTTGTTACCATCTTTTTCCGGTTCGAAACTTGCTTCGTTTTTAGCAGCGTCACCTCTTAATACCAGTACATTATCTATACCCAGGAAGTTAAGGTCTATCAGTGCATCTTCAGTTTCTCTTTTTGTAAATCCACCACAGATGATATGCGGAATAGCATCTATCTGATAATGGTTCATAATAGCAGCACAAATACCAACAGTACCTGGACGTTTACGTACTTCCACTTTTACAAAGCTTCCATCTGCTTTTTTCTTAAACATTGATTCGCTTCGGTGGTAAGTAACATTTATCCAGGAAGGATTGAATTCCATTAATGGATTCAAATGATCGTATAAACTGGTAATTGTCTTTCCTTTTAATGGTGGTAAAACCTCAAAAGAGAGTAACGTATCTTTAGCTGCATTAATATGTTCGGTAACTTTCATCTTGCTTCTTTGGGTGCAATATTATTTAATAATGTGTTTAATAGCAAGAAACTATCGTTTATTGGGATACATAAAAAGCAATTATAGCTTAGTAACAGCTGATTAGTTTACGTTTTAAGATGCCCCAAATACTTGTATTTATTGGTTTTAATACCTTAATAACGACTGTTACTGTTAAATATAGCTTTGGTATAATTATTTATACCTCACAGGAAAGAAAAAATTTGTGTATTTGAAAAACTGTACTAACATTGCAGCGGAATCTGCTGATTTGTACACCAATATTCAATTGGGAACAACAGTTAACAATCTTTCCAAATCATTTTTTTCTTTCCATATAATTTCATATTAACATCAAGGAAAAAAGCAAGAATTATTTCAACATATTTGTAATTTACTATGTACGACATTTTGCAATTGAATGATATGCTGTTGCCAGAGTTGCTCAGCATTGCCGAACAATTAAAAATAAAAGATGCTAAAAACGCTGATAAGCAAGCCCTTATCTACAAAATATTAGATACACAGGCTGTAAAAGCTGATGCAGCAGATGCGACCAAAAAGAAAAGAACCAGAAAACCAACTACTGTAAGAACTACCACCAGTATGGGTGTAGAAGAAGCAGAAGTTGTAAACGCCCCGGAACCTGAAGCTGAGCCAGTTAAACAAGAAGAACCGGCGGCTGTTACAAAAAGACCAAGAAAAATAATTAAGCCTGTAAGAGTTGAACCAATAGCAGAAGCTGAGGTTCAGAATTTTAATAAAAACACTCCTTCTACTCCAAGATTTACTAAAAAAACGGATGATGCTCAACCTACAGACGAAAGCAATGAAGAGTTGGATTTAGAGCATCTTGAATTAATCAATTCTACTGGTCTGGATGCTGATATAGCACCATTAGCTTCGGCAATACTGGCTGCTACAGAAGATTATACAGAACCAGAAATTGATTATTCTGAACCTGTTTCTAAACCACCTTTTGTAAAAAGAGAAAGAGAGCCTGCATTTAATATTGAATTTGAAGGTATAGTAAATAGTGAAGGTGTACTGGAGATGATGAATGAAGGATATGGATTTCTTCGTTCCAGTGATTACAACTATTTATCTTCACCAGATGATATTTATGTTTCCCCTTCTCAGATAAAACTATTTGGATTAAAAACAGGAGATACAGTTTGTGGAACCGTAAGACCACCAAAAGAAGGCGAAAAGTATTTTGCACTTTTAAAGGTGGATACTATTAATGGTAAAAGACCAGATGAAGTAAGAGACAGAGTTCCTTTTGATTATCTTACGCCATTGTTCCCTTTTGAGAAACTGAACTTATTTACTTCACCAAGCGATTATAGTACCCGTATCATGGATCTTTTTACCCCAATTGGTAAAGGCCAGAGAGGACTTATAGTAGCGCAACCTAAGGTAGGTAAAACAATGTTGCTTAAGGCCGTTGCAAATGCAATTGCTGCAAATCATCCTGAGTGTTACCTGATGGTAGTACTGATAGATGAAAGACCAGAGGAAGTTACCGATATGGAAAGAAGCGTAAAGGCTGAAGTAATTGCTTCTACGTTTGATGAACCAGCTGAAAAGCATGTAAAGGTTTCTGCTATTGCACTTCAAAAAGCAAAAAGACTTGTAGAGTGTGGCCATGATGTGGTGATACTATTGGATTCCATTACCAGACTGGCACGTGCACATAATACTACTGCTCCATCGAGCGGTAAAGTATTGAGTGGTGGTGTGGAAGCAAATGCAATGCAAAAACCAAAACAATTCTTTGGTGCTGCCCGTAAAATAGAAAATGGTGGTTCATTAACTATACTTGCTACTGCGCTTATAGAAACAGGTTCGAAGATGGATGAAGTAATCTTTGAAGAGTTTAAAGGTACAGGTAATATGGAATTGTTACTGGAAAGAAGACTGGCTAACAAACGTATTTTCCCTGCTATAGACCTTGTTGGTTCTTCTACCCGTAGAGATGATTTGTTGCTTGATAGAGATGTATTGAAGAGAATGAATATTTTACGTTTATTCTTAGGCGATATGAATACCGATGAAGCAATGAATGAATTGATGAAACGTATGAAAGGAACAAAATCTAATGAAGAGTTTCTTGCTTCTATGAATGGATAGACAATTAATGTGATAATGTGCTGATTAGCTAAAATGCTAATGAATACAAATACATTCTTT
>JBAXVH010000202.1:0-3019 GCA_037129215.1 Bacteroidota bacterium
CGCCACCAAAAAGAAATCCGCCTAATAAAGCTCTTAATTCCTGATCAGTTTTGCCGCTACCACATTGCTGCATTTCTTCCAGAATGTTATTTTGCATGTTCAATGCTTCCAGCTGATGCTGTGCATAGAAATTCTCTACTACATTATGTCCCCAGATTCTTTCTCCTTCAAAAGGTTCTGTATTAGCAACAATACGGAGTAGGGTAGATTTTCCTTTACCATTTGCCCCGATCAAAGCAATTTTATCACCACGATTAATTTCTGCAGTAGCCCCAGCAACAATGGTGTTCTCACCAAACTTCTTAGTAATATTATTCAGCGTACATATAATCTTTCCGGGTACTGTATCTATTTTAAAGTTGATTCTGATATCAGGTCTTTCTATTTCTGTTTGCTCTATCTTATCAATTTTATCCAGACGCTTCATTACACTCTGAGCCTGTGCGGCTTTGGATGCTTTTGCTTTAAAACGCTCAATAAATCTTTCCTGTTGACGAATATAATCCTGTTGATTTTCGTAGGCTCTTTGTTGTATCGTTACACGAAGTTCTTTTTCTGTTTCATAGTATTCATAGTTACCAGAATAGAAATGAAGTTGTTGTTGATACACTTCTACTACTTTATTAACCATCCTGTTCAGGAAAAACTTATCGTGACTAACAATAATCACACTACCCTTGTATCCCAATAAGTATTTCTCCAACCACTCAATAGAAGGTAAATCCAGGTGATTCGTAGGCTCATCGAGTAATAGAACATCAGGTTGTTGTAATATCATTTTAGCAAGCAACACGCGCATTCTCCAACCTCCACTAAATTGTTTGTAAGGCTTTTCGAAGTCTTCGGTACTAAAACCTAAACCATGAAGAACTTCTTCGGTTTTATACTGAATATTGTAGCCATCCAGCACATCCATCTCATGCAATAGATCGGAGTATTTATGCAAGAGCTCATCGGTCTGATGAATCTCGAGTTCCTTACCCATCTTATCTATTTCATATTCCAGCTCCATTACTCTTTCAAAAGCCCCCATAGTAACTCGTAGGATAGTATCATTACTATCAAAACTTAATAAGTCCTGATGCAAATAACCAATAGACGTATCCTTACTCTTCTCAATTGTACCGGAAGAAGGTTTGTATTCCCCTACCAGTAATTTTAGAATAGTAGATTTTCCAGTACCATTATATCCAATTAAACCTATTCTTTCTCCTGGAAACACGTGCCACGAAGCGTCCTCTATTATAGCTCTCGCACCAAATTCAAATGTCACATTTTGTAAACCAATCAGCATGTACTATAGTATTAAAGTTTGCAAATGTAATAGGTAGTGGCACAGAATTTGCTTTACTTTTGTACAACAAATGTATAAATATGAAAAAGGTACTCGTAATTGCACTGTTTGCACTTGTTTCCTGCAAGAATGGAGAAAATAAATATCCTGCTAATGATAGCGCTACTTCAGTCGCATTAACTAAAGGGTCAAACAGTGATGTGCTGAGTGCTGGTCTGGCTACTTTAATGAGCGATTATTTTAAATTGAAAAATAGTTTTGTTAAAGAAGATATCAACGAAATTAAAGTAAATGCCATACAGCTATCTAAAGATGCTGAGTTGGTTCCAGTTAAACAAATGAAGGCAGATGCTACAATTGTTGAAAACGCAAATGTTACAATTCAAAGTATTATTTCACAAATTCAGGGGCTTAATGGAGAAACAAGTATAGATGATAAACGTAAAGATTTTCAGACTATGAGTGAACAATTGTACGATTTACTTAGAATAGTTCAATACGATAAGGAAGTTGTGTATCATTTTTCCTGTTCAAAAGCATTAAACGATAATGGTGGATATTGGTTGGATAATTCAAGTAAAATTGAAAATCCCTACCTTCCAAAACTTACACCTAAGTGTGGAGATATTCTTGATTCCTTAGATTTTAGAAAGAAATAGATCGAATATTATCACATTATCTTCATTAATAATTGTAGATATTATTTCTTGATTCTCTAGTTAAATGACACAGAGAAAACTATGTAATAAGTAAGAATTTAAAATCTTTCTTCTATAAGTCGAACGGATAGACTTAGTCATTATTTTTACCGAAAATATATAGGTATGAAAAAATGGTTGTTTGCCATTGTTCTATTAAGCTTTATTTCCTGTAAACATAAAAAAGTGGACTTGTCTGGAGATACTCCAGTAAAAGTGAGTGATTTTGTAGCTGCTTTCGAATTACAGAAACATAATTATTTCATTGCAGATACCAATATGCTGGCATTGGAGGATTCTACTATTATAAGTTATAAAGTAGCCACTAAGTTTATCCCCGATTCTATATTTGATAATATTTATGGAGAACAGAAAAGTCAACTTAAATTCCATCCGGTAGCTCGTATACAGAAAGCTTCAGAAATTTACCTGATGATGAATATTCACAATGGTAATCAGGTGCAATTTGCAGTTGCTGCAATGGATAAGAAAAGTAAATTTCTGGCATTTAAATTATTGTTTGATAAAGACAATAAAGAAGGATATGTTTATAGCACTACTGTAAACAATGAGCCGTCATTTATTGTAAATAGAGAGAAGCTAAATAAGGATAAACAGGATATTTACACTAAAGTTGGGTGGGCTTATTTATCAGGAAATGATTTTACCGAAATTGTTAATGATGGAAACGAAGAAGAGAAAAATCTGGCCATTATTAATCCTATAGATACACTTCCCAGGAAGAATGCCTGGAGTGGAAATTATGCAGAGGATAAAAAGAATTTCATTTCAGTAAGGGATGGTAAAACGCCTAAACAATATCATTTTTTTGTTCACTTTGAAAAGAAAAATGGTACTTGTATAGGAGAGTTGAAGGGAGAACTAAATCTGATAGATGCAAATCATGCTGTATATAGTGAATCCGGTGATCCTTGTAGCATTGATTTTACACTAAACGAGAATGAATTGAGGATGAAAGAAAAGGGAAAGTGTTTGATTTTACTGCTTACGCCTTCTCATTACAACC
>JBAXVH010000203.1:0-2999 GCA_037129215.1 Bacteroidota bacterium
ATCACGTTGCCTTCTATGGTATTATTGCTATCACCAGCATTCTGAAATATCCCCTTTTGGGTTCGTCCATAAACGGTATTATTTCTAATAATGGTATTGTTTACATTAAAATCAAAATAGATTGCAGGGGTACTGAAATCAGGTTTATAACATCCTTCAGTATTTCCATCGCTGGTAGTCACAAAGTTGTTTTGAAAAATATTGTTGTACGATCCTGCTCCAAAACTTTTTATGGCAGCCCCGTCATTATTCAATAGCATAACATTTTTAATAGTATTTTTTTCTACTAAATTATTTGTTCCATCTGCCGATATACCACAATATCCAGTACTGTCAATGTCGTTGTGATGAATATAATTACTGTCCGAAAAACCCAGCAAAATTGCAGATCCGTTTATCTCAGTTCCAACTCCACTATTTCTAAAAGGACCAATATTATGGAACGAGTTATGGTGAATTGTACAACTGCTACCTCCGCCACTTACCATTAGTGCTATTCCATCAACTTCTTTAAATAAACAGTTTGATATTTCATTGTATTTACCCTTATCCAGTATTCCATAATTGTATTGATGCCCAACAACGCATTGTTCTACTCGAATGTGCTGATTACCAGCACCAGCAAGATAGATGCCTATATTGGTTTGTTTTTCTATTTGTATATTCTTTATTACAATATACGAAGCAGTACCCTGTATAGCAAATCCTGTATTATATACCGCAGCTTCTGCTATTACACTATCAGGCACAACACCTACAGGAGGTTGATAGGTCAATTTCATAGAAACGCTGTCAAACTTAAACTCATTAGCAGTATCCAGCAACGCAATATTATCATACATAAAGTATCCGTAGTTAAACAGACCTGGTAAGCGGACAGCAGTTCCAAAAGTTATTTTTTCATTGTTATTATAAGCAGCAATACTACTCTTTTCCCAACACCATTGTGCAGAGTGCAAACATACTTGCGAACCATTAATATAGCTTACAGGAATACTGGTCAGGGAGGCGTCTTTCAAATAGTTTTTCGAAGAAGAATCATAAGTAAGATATCTTCCAATATTAGGATATCGGGCAGGTATTTGTTCCTTATCATTAATAAAGAAGTTGTTCATTTTCTGAGTAAGCATTCGCTCATACATACTATCTACCTTGGTCCATCCCGATACAATTTCCGCGCCACTAATCACCGGTTTATTACCCGTACCATAACTCGTAAATACTATAGGATTACTGGATGTGCCCTTTGCCGTTACGGTTATTTGCCCTCTAAATACATCGTTACATTTAAAGAAAACGGTATCGCCCGCTGCCAACAAAATTTTATTCAGTTTCGTTAGTGTTTTATACGGATGATTTAGGTCGTTTACTGCATTGGAGTCATTGCCAGATACGGCAAAATAGTAATTGGTAGCGTTGGCAATATTGTATAAAACCAACATGCTAAAGAGGCTGATTATTCTTTTCATTGCATTCGTTTTTATATGGCATTGACGAATATAGTATAAAAAAGTTTAATCATATTTAATAAATTTAACTATAAATAGTTAACTATTTAAGTGTTTTAATAGAATTTATATTAACCAAACAGCTTCTAAGATTAATACGTTTTTTCTTTTGGGCGCATCCCTTCGGGTCAGTACTTCCTCTTGTATCTTTTTTTGTTGTAATTAAGTACATCTTAATAAGGGAGTTTGTAGCAAAAAAAGAATACAAATACTCATTTTTGCACACTTTCTAAACAAAGTGATATTCAGAGAACTAACAGAAGTTTAGAAGTATAATAGACTCAAATTAGTAATTATAATACTATACCGCCTTCATTATTTCTCTTCTAATAAGCACCTCTTTTATCTCGTCCAGAATGATTGGATCATCGATGGTAGAAGGTACAGTAAAAGGCACTCCATCGGCCAGGAAGCGCATGGTTTTACGCAGTATTTTACCACTTCTTGTTTTTGGTAACCGCTTTACCAGCACCGCTGTTTTAAAGTATGCTACGGCACCAATTTTATCGCGCATCAACAGCACTAATTCATGCTCCAGTTCTTCCTCGGTGTTATGGTGATTATCTTTTATTACAAACAAACCTATAGGGCGCTGACCGCGAATAGGATCGGCAATACCTATTACAGCACACTCTGCAATAGCGGGATGATGGGAGATAATTTCCTCCATTTCGCCAGTACTTAATCTATGTCCCGATACATTGATTACATCGTCTACCCTACCCATGATATGGAAGAAACCTTCCTTGTCGCGATAGCCTCCATCGCCGGTAAGATAGTAGCCCGGGAACTTGAATAAATAAGATTGTTTAAACCAGTCATCATCCTTCCATAAGGTAGGCAGACAACCAGGCGGTAAAGGAAGTTTTACGGTAACAAAACCTTCCTCATCGTTTTCTATTATCGTGCCATCGTCTTCTATTATCTGTACATCGAAACCGCAGATGGGTTTACCTGCAGACCCCGATTTGGAAGTCATCTTTTCCAATCCCTGCATAATGCCCAGCATTGGCCATCCGCTTTCGGTTTGCCACCAATGATCTATGACTGGCTTACCCAATAAATCGCTTACCCAGTGCAGGGTAGCGGGATCGCAACGTTCGCCGGCAAGGAATAAATACTGTAAAGCAGAAAGGTCTTTATTCTTGAATAACAGTCCGTCGGAATCTTCTTTTTTAATCACTCTTATAGCGGTAGGGGCTGTGAACATCACCTTTACTTTATGCTCGGCAGCCACTCTCCAGAACTCTCCAGCATCGGGTGTTTTTACAGGCTTACCTTCAAAGAGTACCGTAGTACATCCTTGCAATAAAGGAGCATAAACAATATAGCTATGGCCTACTACCCAACCTACATCGCTGGCAGCCCAGAATACATCGCCCGGATCGGCATTATAAATATTCTTCATGCTATACTTTAAAGCCACTGCATGGCCACCATTATCTCGAACAATTCCTTTAGGTTTTCCGGTAGTACCAGAAGTATATAAAA
>JBAXVH010000204.1:0-2980 GCA_037129215.1 Bacteroidota bacterium
ATCTGGTATTATGCGCGGTAGGGAATTTTATTGGAAAGCATTATATTCTTTTTCACGCGACGAAGCTGAGCACAATGATTTGCGCGAATCTGTCGACGAAATGCAAAAGAAGTTCGATGAGGCTAATGCTGAGCATACTGAAAAATACAAGTTATTCAAGTTACTGAATGCTACCGAAACGGTACAGATTTCCTTAACTGAAAGTCTGGCTATGTATCCTGCATCTTCTGTTTGTGGCTGGTATATCAGTCACCCTCAAAGTCATTATTTTGGCATAGGAAAAATAGGAGAGGATCAGTTAGCTGATTATGCGCAGCGTAAAGGAATAAGCCGTGATGAAGCAGAGAAATGGCTGAGACAGAATATGGAATAATAATTAATAATGATGAATTAAAAATTAAGAATTATAAATCCATCATTAGGAATTTAAACTAAGAAATAGAGATACAATTTATAGTTGGTCTCTATTTTTTTATGACAAAACCCTGCCTGAAAACCTACAGAACCGATTCCTACATAATTATAGGGCTATTTGTAGTGCAATGGGGGTATAATTTAATTTCCAAAGAACTATTTGTAGTGAAATAGTATAATGATTATCTTTCCAATACACTATTTGTAGTGCAAAATAGCAACAATTATTTAGCCAACACCCTATTTGTAGTGAAAAAGTGAAACAATTATTCATCCAATGGTATAATGCATCTTGTTTGTACCATTGGAAGAATAGGAAATGCATTATTGCAGGTTATTTATAGCATTGGATGAATAATTGTTTCACTAATGCACTATAATTATTGCACTATTTTTATTTTCTTATATTAATTCATCATTAATGGGCTGACTATTTATTTAAAATGATGATTCAATAAGGATTTATTGCTACCATAATGGATATTAAGTTGGTTGATTTAGATCAATAAGTTCAACAAAAATCCTTCTACAAACATTTTACTATTATTTTTGTTCCTCTTATAAATTAATAAATATGCAACTTGATACTTTATATAATAAGGCTTTGAACTTCGAATTTCTTTCTATCGAGGAGGGAATGCACTTGTTTAATCATGCCCCTATTGCCGAATTAATGTTTGTGGCAAACGAGCTTCGCAAGAAGCAGGTACCTCATGGAAAGGTTACCTGGCAAATAGATCGTAATCTGAATACAACCAACGTTTGTATTGCCAATTGTAAGTTCTGTAATTTCTACCGTATTCCTGGTCATGCAGAAGCTTATATTACGGATATGGATACCTACAGGGTAAAAATTGCCGAGACTATTAAGTATGGTGGCGATCAGCTTTTATTGCAGGGCGGCCATCATCCTGAACTTGGTCTGGATTTCTATACAAAGACTTTCCGTGCTATAAAAAATGAATTTCCTACTATTAAAATTCATGCACTTGGGCCACCGGAAGTAGCACATATTACCAAGCTGGAAAAATCTACCCATAAAGAAGTTCTTACAGCTTTAAAAGAAGCTGGTATGGATTCTTTGCCAGGTGCCGGAGCAGAAATACTGGTGGATAGAGTTCGTCGATTAATCAGTAAGGGCAAATGCGGTGCAGATGAATGGCTGGCAGTTATGCACGAAGCACATAAACTGGATATTACTACCAGTGGTACTATGATGTTTGGCCATGTGGAAACCTTGGAAGAACGCTTTATACACCTTACCCGTATCCGCGAAGTGCAGGCCATGAAGCCTGCTGATGCAAAGGGCTTCCTTGCATTTATTCCGTGGACTTTCCAGGATGCAGATACTTTGCTTGCTAAAATCAGAGGCGTTCATAATCTTACTACACCAGATGAATATATCAGGATGATTGCTATCAGCAGAATCATGTTGCCAAATATCAAAAACATTCAGGCAAGCTGGTTGACGGTAGGTAAAAAGACAGCACAGATATGTTTAAATGGTGGTGCTAACGATTTCGGTAGCATTATGATTGAAGAGAATGTGGTTAGCGCTGCCGGTGCTCCTCACCGTTTTACATACCGTACTATTCAGGAAGCTATTAAAGAAGGTGGTTTTGAACCTCAACTTCGTAATCAGCAATATGAGTGGAGATCTATACCGGAAGGAATTGAAGAACAGGTAGTAAACTACTAACTTTTTTGTATCAATACGGTGGAATTGACTTCAAAATGGGATGAAATTTCGGAAATAAAAGGTTAAATAATTACCATTATAGTTTTAGCAATTCTCAGTTGGAAAGCTACATTACAGTAAGCTGAAATGGCTGTATTAGTCATAATATCAGCTTCTGTGCTATGTTTTAGGACTGTTTAATAGAGGAATGTTTTCCCCAATTTACCCATAGTATTTCGCTTTTTGTACCCGTTTTTTTCATTTAACAAAGACTTTTTAAATATTGCCTTTTATTTGCCATTCATAAAAAGTCGGTTTAATCCGGTTTAAAGGTTAAAAAAGATTCGATGCAGCATTCCAAAGCTTTTAAATATTTTGTTTTACCATTCTTTGCTCTATTACTCCATACGGTTGTATTTGCGCAGGTAGATTCCAGTACTACTATTACTTCTGTACAGGCAGATATGGTTAATATGTTTAACCAGAAACCTAAAAAGTATAAGATTGTTTCTATTAAAACTTCTGGTAATCACTATTTTGATGAGACCTTATTGATCTCTATTTCTACCTTAAACATTGGTGATGAAGTAACTATTCCTGGCGGAGATAATTTTGCACGTGCAATTAATAAATTATGGGCTCAAAGCTATTTTAGTAATGTTGAAGTTTACATTACTAAACTTGAAGGAACTAATATCAGTATTGAAATTGCTGTTACTGAAAGACCAAGATTAGGAAAATTTGATTTTGAAAATGTCTCTAAAGGAGAAAAAGATGACCTTAAGCCTAAGGTTGGTTTAATACCGGGACATATAGTTACCGAAAACTCTATCCGAAGTGCTAAAGAGGCTATCAAAAAATACTTTGCAGAAAAGTCTTATTACAATG
>JBAXVH010000205.1:0-2941 GCA_037129215.1 Bacteroidota bacterium
GTTTAATAAATGACCGTCAAAGCAAAAATTTAATTTCCTCAGTCAGCAAATTAAAAATATTTTTTTTACATTACCAATTAGAAAATATATGATTGAATATCTGATCGGTAAGATTCTTCACAATTTCCTCTGTTTTACCCGCTTCAGCTTGTTGTAAAGACAGATTTGCATCAAAATCAAGATTAGTATTTACATCAAATTCATCTGTTTTGTTGTCAAGAGTATTTAAAAATACTATATGAGCAGCAACAGTAAGCCTGTTTGTAGTTGCATTTTGCTGAGAAATGGATGATGTAGATACACTGTAATCCGATATATAACCACTTATCTGATAATGAGCATCATCTCGGTTGGTACTGGTAAGTCTGGTCTGACTGGCAACAGTCTGCGTAAGTTTGTCGGTTAGTTTAGGACTTAACTGTGGATTTACATATCTCGCTTTGTTCTCGAAATAAGAAATCTTTACTGTTTTTACTTCCAGCGGGATAGAAACATTTCTTAAAGAATAAGAAACACGACATCCGGATAAAATAAATACAGCAGCCAGAATAGTTATTATAATATTTTTATTCATCATCTTCTAAATCATAGTCTTTTATCTTTCTATACAACGTTCTTTCACTGATGCCTAATTCTAAAGCAGCATCTTTTCTTTTAAATTTATGCTTAGCTAAAACTTTAATAATAAGATCCTTTTCCATAGAAGCTAAACTCAATAATCCTTCTTCTACCTCTTCGTGTTGCTGTATTTCTTCTTCGGTCAACAAAACAGGTTTCTCAAATGAGTTAGGTAATATAGTTGGTTGATTATTTCTTCCCTTCTGAATCTGTGAATCATAACCAGAAGGTAAATCTGATAGCAATGTTTCATGCATAAGGTTCGATGCATGCGTTGATAATGCAGGATTCTTTAGTATTTCCAGGAACATCTTTTTTAGTTCTGTAACATCATTTTTCATATCGAAAAATAGTTTGTACAGAATTTCTCTCTCGTTAGAAAAGTCGTTCGACTGATTGTTTTGGTTATTATTATGACCTACCAATACAGGTAATCTATTGCCACCTCTTTCAGGAATAAATTTTTGCAAATCCTGTTCATCCAAAAGGTCTTTCTTGGTAAGCACAGAAACCTGCTCGGCAATATTTTTCAATTCTCTGATATTCCCAGGAAATGGATATTCCGCTAATAGATTTTTAGCCTCAGGGGTAAGTTGAATTGGAGTAGTTTTATATTTATCAGAAAAGTCAACAACAAACTTTCTGAAGAGTAAGTTTATATCTTCTTTACGCTCTCTTAAACAAGGAACTCTTATAGGAACTGTATTTAAACGATAATACAAATCTTCTCTAAACTTTCCTCTTTCAGCAGCATCTCTCAATTCTCTGTTGGTAGCGGCTATTACTCTTACATCGGTCTTTTGCACTTTAGAAGAACCTACTCTTATAAATTCACCTGTCTCCAGTACTCTTAATAGTCTTGCCTGTGTACCAAGAGGCATTTCACCAATCTCATCCAGGAATATAGTGCCACCACTTACCGTTTCAAAATATCCTTTTCTACTTTCTACAGCACCTGTAAAGGAACCTTTCTCATGACCAAATAATTCAGAATCTATTGTTCCTTCAGGAATAGCGCCGCAGTTTACTGCAATAAATGAATTATGCTTTCTCGCCGAAAGTGAATGAATAATCTGTGAGAATGCTTCTTTACCTACACCACTTTCACCCATTATCAATACAGTCAATTCGGTAGGAGCTACCTGTATAGCAGTATCCAGTGCATGATTTAAAGCAGGCGAGTTGCCTATAATTCCAAATCTTGTTTTTATAGATTGCAGTGACATGTCTTTATTTTATTTTAACCCTTAGTTATGTACTTAATTAGTACATTATCAAATTTGCTAATTAACCAGTTCCCCTATTAAAGTAGCTTTATTACAGCTGATTACTTTTACAGTTGCATAATCCCCCTTATTCAAACCATGATTTCCTTTAGGGAAAATGATAACTTTATTGTGCGAAGTTCTTGACATCCATTCCCCTTCATTTTTCTTACTATTACCTTCTATCAATACTTCGAAAGTTTTGCCAAGATCTCTTTCATTACTTTCTTTGGATAATCTATACTGAACATCAACTACTTCCTGTAATCTTCTTTTTTTAACTTCCAGTGGGATATCATCCTCATATCTTTTTTCGGCAAGAGTACCGGGACGTTCACTATAAAAATACATATAGCTTAAATCGTACTTACTATATTCCATTGCAGTGATAGTATCCTGATGGTCTTCTTCCGTTTCTGTACAAAAACCACAGATTACATCAGAGCTGATACCGCAGTCTGGTATAATTTGTTTAATCCTGTCAACTTTAGCCAGATACCATTCACGGGTATATGTTCTATTCATCAACTGCAATACTCTGGTACTTCCGCTTTGAATTGGAAGGTGAATATATTTGCAGATATTGTCGTATTTTGCTATTGTATATAATACCTCGTCGGTAATATCTTTGGGATGGGAAGTACTGAAACGAACTCTTAGTTTGGGAGATACCAAAGCAACTTTCTCCATCAGTTTTGCAAAGGTTACTTCCTCATTTGTTTCCTCGTTTATCCAGTTGTAACTATCTACATTCTGTCCCAGTAAGGTAACTTCTTTAAAGCCACGGCTAAATAAATCTTCCGCTTCAGCTAATATTGAATTAGCGTCTCTGCTACGTTCTCTACCACGGGTAAAAGGAACCACGCAGAAGCTACACATATTATTGCAACCACGCATTATAGAAATAAAAGCAGATACCCCATTGCTACTTAGACGGATAGGGGAGATGTCGGAATATGTTTCATCTCTGCTAAGCAAAACGTTTACTGCTTTCTGACCAGTTTCCGCTTCAGCTATCAGTTGCGGTAATGAACGGTATGCATCAGGACCAATTACTA
>JBAXVH010000206.1:0-2932 GCA_037129215.1 Bacteroidota bacterium
GTTTCTAACCCATGAAACGTATGATAAGCCATGGTTATAGCTTCCTGAAAACGTTTTGCTTCATCGTATACTCCACGAGGTCCTATTGGATTTACATTACCCCAATATTCTTCAGTCTGAGGATGTACTAAAGGATCTCCATATATTTCACTGGTAGAAGCTATTAGCATTCTAGCCCCATGTGCTTTTGCTAGCCCTAAACAATTATGGGTACCTAACGAACCAACCTTTAGGGTTTGAATAGGAATCTTTAAATAATCAATTGGACTTGCTGGAGAAGCAAAATGTAATATATAATCCAGTTTACCTGGTATATGAATGTATTCACTTACATCATGATGATAAAATTGAAAATCTTCTAATGGAAAAAGGTGTTCAATATTCTTCAAGTCACCTGTTATTAGGTTATCCATCCCTATTACAAAGTAGCCTTCTTTTATAAAACGATCACAAAGATGGGATCCTAAAAAACCAGCTGCACCAGTAATCAGTACTCTTTTTTTGGACATAATATGTATATAATATTAATTAAAATAATTGCGAAACAACAGCTCTACCTATGCTTTCATAGTGGTATCCTAACTCTTTCATGGTAGATAAATCAAATAAGTTTCTACCGTCAAAGATGGCTTTATTTTTCAATGAAGCAGTTATTTTATCAAATTCAGGTGTGCGGAATTCACTCCACTCAGTTGCAATGATTAAAGCATCTGCGTTTTGTAATGCATCATATTGGCTTTCAGTATAAGTAATTTTGTCGCCAATTAAATTTTTCACATTCGTTGCAGCTTCAGGATCAAATGCAGTAACAGTAGCACCTGCAGCAGTTAATGCATCTATTAAATATAATGCTGGAGCTTCTCTGATGTCATCTGTATTTGGTTTGAATGCTAATCCCCAAAGTGCAAAATGTTTACCTTTAAGATCATCATTAAAGTATGCTTTTATCTTAGGGATAAGATGTAATTTTTGTTTCTCATTTACATCCTCAACAGCCTTTAATATTTTGAAGTCATATTTTACTTCATCAGCCGACATGATTAATGCTTGTACATCCTTAGGAAAACAACTTCCACCGTATCCTATTCCTGGAAATAAAAATCTTTTACCAATTCTGTCATCACTACCCACTCCACGACGCACCATATCAACATCAGCTCCAAGCAATTCACAAAGCTGAGCTATTTCATTCATGAAAGATATCTTGGTAGCTAAGAAAGAGTTTGCAGCATATTTAGTTAACTCTGCACTCTTCTCATCCATATAAATTACAGGGTTACCCTGACGAACATATGGTCCATAAAGTTCACCCATCAGTTTTCTCGCTCTTTCGCTATCAACTCCAATAACTACTCTATCTGGTTTCATAAAGTCGTCTACAGCAACACCCTCTCTTAAGAATTCTGGGTTACTTACTACATCAAATTCACCTTTGAAATTTGCAGCTACAGCAGCTCTTACTTTAGCTGCTGTACCAACTGGTACGGTACTTTTATCTACAATAACTTTATAGTCGGTCATTATTTTTCCAAGATGATCGGCTACACCAAGTACATATTTTAAATCAGCACTTCCATCAGCTCCTGGAGGAGTAGGTAATGCTAAAAATATAATCTGTGCATCTTTAATCCCATCTTCTAAACTGGTTGTAAAAGTTAATCTTCCTTCTTTTAGATTTCTAAGGAATAATTTCTCTAATCCTGGTTCATAAATGGTAATCTGTCCATTGGATAATTTGCTTACTTTGTTTGGATCAATATCTACACAAGTTACATGATTGCCTGTTTCAGCAAAACAAGTACCAGATACTAATCCTACATAGCCGGTTCCTACAACTGTAATTTTCATAATTTTTGTTTGTTTGTTTGTTTTTTGCTCTTAACTTAAGAAGTTCAATACTTCTCTTGATATATATTCTAATTGTTCGGTTTCAAACTCTGTATGTATTGGCAGAGATATTACTCTGTCTGTCAACCAGTCTGTAATCTCCAGATTAGTTACATCTGACGACATTCCTTGAAAAACCTTTTGTCTATGTCCTGGAACAGGATAATAAATCATGGAAGGTATGTTCTTCTCAGCTAAATATTGTACCAGTCCATCTCGTTTTTCTTTGTCCACTTTCAAAGTGTATTGATGATATACGTGATTACTGAAAGGAGCTACAAATGGAGTAATAATATTTTCATTAACACTAAATGCTTTATTGTAAAATGCAGCAACTGCCTGACGAGCAGCATTATATTCATCCAGCTTTCTAAGTTTTATATTTAATATAGCGGCTTGTATAGAATCCAATCGGGAATTACAACCCACTATATCATGATAATATCTTTTATTCTGTCCATGATTGGCAGTCATTCTTAAGGTTTCTGCAAGAGCCGAATCATTGGTAAAAATGGCACCACCATCACCATAAGCTCCTAAGTTTTTACTTGGGTAAAACGAGGTACAACCTATATGACCAATTGATCCTGTTTTCTTTTGTGTGCCATCACTAAAAGTGTAAGTACTTCCAATTGCTTGTGCATTATCTTCTATTACAAAAAGGTTATGTTCTTTAGCAATCTGCATAATCTCTTCCATAGGTGCAGCATGTCCATAAAGATGTACTGGAACAATAGCTTTAGTCTTTGGAGTAATCAGTTTTCTTACCGATTCAGGATCTATGCAGAAGGTTTTAGGATCAACTTCTGCAAATACAGGTTTTAATCTTAGTAATGCAACTACTTCTGTAGTAGCAATGTAGGTAAAAGATGGAGTAATAACTTCATCACCGGGTTGCAATCCCAATGCCATCATGGCTATTTGTAATGCATCTGTTCCATTGCCACAGGTAATAGTATGTTTACAACCTATATAAGCAGAAAGGGCTTCAGCAAATTGATGTACAGGTTTACCATTTATATAAGCAGCACTATCCAGCACCTCT
>JBAXVH010000207.1:0-2899 GCA_037129215.1 Bacteroidota bacterium
TCTTTAACCATCT
The DNA here is from genome assembly GCA_037129215.1 of Bacteroidota bacterium. Lineage (GTDB taxonomy): Bacteria > Bacteroidota > Bacteroidia > Chitinophagales > Chitinophagaceae > CANFLJ01. The sequence continues at coordinate 14 of JBAXVH010000207.1, forward strand.
TTTTCCGGGTAATAAAAACCCTTGGAAAGGGTTCTCTTTTAAGAACTATATATGGGTAACTTTTATCATCTTTAAGATTAATGTTGTACTTAGGTTGATACTCTTTAATAAGTGCATTTTCCAAAAGGAAAGCGTCATGTTCATTGTCAACAATAGTAAACTCTATATGGTTAATTCTTTTTACCAGTTCATGCGTTTTCTGCCCTACAAAAGTTTTGGAGAAATAAGAAGCAATTCTTTTACGAAGACTTTTAGCTTTACCTACATAAATTAATTCATTAGCTGAATCGAAGTACTTATAAATACCGGGTTGTAGCGGAATAGTATGCGATAACTGTTGAAACTGTTCTGCATTCATACTAATTGATTACATCATTCCAGCTTACATAATTGGATTCTTCTTCATTAAAGTTTTTTGCCTGAGAGATTTTAGTAATCCTAAAACTCTTACGGGGTTTCCATTGAAGGCGTTCAATAACTGTAGTGTCGTGTTGCTGCTTATTAATCTGAATAAATATATTCTTAGGTTTATCTGTTGTTTCATCCAATAGCACCGTAATGTTTCTAACAGCTATATCAGTATTTATTGGGGTATACACAAAAGTATTACTCTTAGTAGTATTATCGTGAAAAGTAGTTTCTTTAAACTGCCCTTTAAGCGGTTGTTTATTAATATCGTATTGTAAAAAAGGAGCAGCAAACTTTTCAAAGTCTGCAGTAGGAAAAGTAGTAGAATCCTTCTTCTTATTTACCGTTCTTATTTTATATATGAAGTAAGGAATGTTTTTTACATCCTTAATATCGTTCAATATAAAATCGTTTATAGGAAGAAACTTTACAGTATCTGCAGTAACCGTAATAGCTGCAGGAGAATTATTGGATTTACAGGAATAAAATCCCATAGTAAAAATCAGCAGGCCGTAAAAGATAAATCTGTTCATACTATTCAAAGGAACTTAAAAAGTTTTAACTACACCAATCTTCAATCCAAGATCCCAGCGATGTTCCTTTATAGAATATATATCCTGATAAGTAGTACCCAGCTGATACCTGAACTGAGGTGCAAAGTACCAGATAAAATCTTTATTAGAATAGTTAAAAGACAAATCTACGGCAGAATTTAAATTCCAGGTTTTGGAGAACTTACTGCCTTTACTAAAGTATTTATAATCGGTAGAAACCACATAAGTATCATCCTGAATTAAATAGGTCGGCTGAATAGAAGCACCTATTCCCAGACTGAATTTCTTTTTCTTAATGGCATCCCATTGAATACCTACAGGAATTGACAGCTGATACATTGTGTTGTTTAATTCAACTTTATTTGTACCATCTGTAGCATATAAAGCTTTGGTAGAAACTGAATCCAATGCATTGTTTTTTACAAATGCATAATTGGCAGTTCCGGTTGTATGATATGCTTCAGTTGAATATTGCTGAACATTAAACTGTAACCCTGCTTTCAGCTTCCATCTGCTATTCAATGCATATCTTGTACCAATACCTATTTCTTTGCCAAAACCTGCTTTCTGATTCAGAACAGTGTTAACGTTTTTAGCTGCTATATTATCGGTAAAAGGATTGTTTCTATAAATATCGCGATAATACTGTAGTCTTGTTTTATCATCTTTTAGATTTCGATAACTGATAGAAGGCGTTGCATAAACTTCAATAGAAAACTTATTAGCAGTCTTAACTTTATTAGGCAAAGTATTAGTCTGAGTGTTTTTATTAGCTATTTTCTTAGGTTGAATAAACTGCAAATCTGCATTTACCCTATCAGATAAGGTCAAGGAAGACCTGATGCCTGTTTGCAATGCAATAGCCTCTGACCCAGTTCTATTATCCCCTACCCCAGTCATAGAACTTACAGGTTTTTCTTCTTCCCTACTATTATCATTATTTACATTTGAAATTGGAAAAGATTCTACAGCAATATCATTGTTATGAAGTGTAATTTTTGATGCCTTAGAAGCTCTTGTAACAGGTATATTATTATCAGAAAATTGTGTAGTGGTTTTATTCGTAGAATTTGTATAGGCTAAAGAAGAACCATGCTTAGATGGCAGATAATACATTACTAAAGAATAAGGAACAAAAAGCATTAAGAGCGTTAATACCCAAAGAGCCCAGCGGTAATGTGGCTTTACCTCTTTGCTGATTCGATCCCAGACTGCAGACGATGGAGTCATTTTACTGTACTCCAGCTCTTCATTCAGGAAGTCCTCTAATTCAAACTCCTTGTTGTTGTTAATAATCATTTAGTTCCGTAAAATTCAATTCATCTTAGTTTTAAATTAGAAGATATGCTGTAATACTGTAATAAATAACCAACAAACTTCTAAGCAGACTTCGCTTTTCCTGCAGGCTCTACAATTCCTTTTTCTATCAATATGCCTTCCAGCATTGTTTTTGCTCTTGTATACTGGCTTCTGCTTGTGCTTTCACCAATGCTCAACATATTTGCTATTTCTTTATGACTATATCCTTCCAAGGCAAATAAGTTAAAAACTGCTCTATAGCCAATAGGAAGTAATCTTATACATTCCAGTATTTGTTTCCCTTGTAAGGCAGTTGAAATTGCGTGCTCGTTATATTGCGAAATATCAGAAGCATAAGACAAGTCAACAATATCATCCAGCTTACGATGTTTCTTTAAGTAATTGATACAGGTGTATACAATTATTCTTCTAACCCATGCTTCAACAGGACCTTTATTTTCGAAAGTATGAATCTGAGTAAGCACTTTTACAAAACCCTCCTGCAGCATATCTTCCGCATCTTCTCTGTTATGAGAAAAGCGATAACAAATAGCCATCATTTTTGGTGACAGCTCTTTGTATAAAGTTTCTTGTGCAAGACTGTTTTTACGAATGCAGCCCAGAA
>JBAXVH010000208.1:0-2899 GCA_037129215.1 Bacteroidota bacterium
TTCCATTAATTGCTGAATCTTTCATAACTCCGTTGGATGCAACCCAGAAGGTATCAGTGCCAGTCCAGGGTACACTTACATAGATATCCATTGAATCTATCTTATCCTGCATATCCGCTTTACAAGGCCACCAGTCGCGATCTTCGTAAGATTCTGATAAGGTAGAAATATATTTAAGACCAGTACCCTGATCGGTGGATAATGTATAGCCTGAAGCAGACCCTGAAGGCGCAGGCGGAGTGCCCTGATAATAAACAATGATAGAATCTTTTATGCCCTGCAATAAAGTCTGTGGCAGTGTAATAGAAAGTATATTACCTCCCTGTGTATAATTGCTGCTGCTTAGTTTTTGTTTATGATATAAAATAGAATCAACATTTAATACATCATTTAAATCGAAGCTCAATGAATTTATATTGTTCTGAGTGGTTTTAAAGTCGGTCTGTACAAATCCTTTGATATATTTAATAGTAGAATCAGGATTAATTCTCCAGTAACAAGTTTGGTGTACCACATCTATATTACTACCGGTACCACTGAATCCAGCAGACATTATCGTCTGTGCGTTTGTACGAGTATATATCAACGTAAAAATGGAAATAACAAGCAAGTAAATTCTATACATCTATCCGAAAATTGGAGCCAAATATAATATCAAGAGTATGGTTGACTTGCATTAAAATACGTTAAAAACGAATATTGATATATTAGAAGCTGTATTGTATGCCATCTTTTAATAGTAACCAATTATCCTACAAGGCACAAAATTCTATAGTAATAACGAAAACTGTTACTTTTAAACCCTATTAATAATAATTAACCCAGCTATATTATGGAAATAGTACTACTCATTATCGTGATTCTGTTTGTAGCAATGATATATAGTAAACAAAGCCAGATTGATCATGTATTGCAGGATTTAAGGAAAGACATCTTCTCTTTAAAGCACTCTGAAAAGCAGTATGAAAAACCTATTGAGAATGTGGTGGAAAGACCTATACCAGTAGTTCCTGTAATAAAAACGCCTCCGGTAATAATGGAAGAAAAGAAATCTGATCCACTTATACCAGTTATAATACCCGAAACGCCAGTAGAAAGCAAATCAGAAGTTGAACAGATTAAAGACTGGGAGGAATTTAAAAGGATTGCTAATGAAAGTCTCAAAACAGAAAAGAAAAAGGTGTCTACTTCTTTCGTACCTGTAAACCCAGTTCATACTGAGAAAGAACAGGCCCCTAAAAACAGTGATATTGAAAAGTTTATAGGTGAGAATCTGATTAATAAAATAGGTATTGCAGTATTGATACTGGGTATCTCCTTCTTAGTAAAATATGCGATAGACAATAACTGGATAAATGAAGCAGGCAGGGTATTGATAGGCTTTTTATGTGGTGCTATTCTTGCAGGCTTTGCTCATTATCTAAGAGAGCGTTATCGTTCGTTCAGTTCTGTGCTGGTAGCAGGTGGTCTAACGGTATTTTACTTTACTACCGCATTTGCATTTCATCAGTATCATATGTGGTCGCAGACTTTCACTTTTGCTATGATGCTGCTGATAACTGTTGCTGCAGTGGCCTTATCGTTATGGTACAATAGAATGGAACTGATTATCATGGCTACAATTGGTGGCTTTATTACCCCATTCCTGGTGAACAATGGCAGCGGAAATTATGTGGCACTATTTACTTATCTTATTATATTAAATGTAGGCTTACTGGCTGTTGCATTTTTTAAACAATGGCGTATAGTTCATTTCATAGCTTTTGGATTTACACAGATTATTTATTGTAGCTGGCTGATAAATTACAGTGGCATTGATAGTTTTCCTTACAAAGGTGCGCTATTGTTTGGCAGCATTTTTTATTGCTTATTTTTTGCCATCAATATCACCTTACAAGTAAGCAAGCAGGCACAACAAAAGGCGGTGGATTATATTACTTTGTTCTCTCAGAACTTAGTGTATTACAGTTCCGGAATTTATATACTTACCGAGGCACATCATAGCCATTACAAAGGAGCTTTTACTGCTATACTCGGACTTGCAAATCTTGCTTTAACACTAATATTTATTAAGAATAAAAAGATTGATAAATTATATACTTTGCTTTTAACCGGCATCTCTATTACCTATCTTACAATTGCTATCCCGGTTCAGTTTGATGCTCAGTTTGTAACCTTGTTCTGGGGGATGGAAATGGTTATACTTTTCTGGTTGTATCAACGTTCTTTTTTAAAGCTCCTAAAAGTAGCATCACTAATTCTTGGAGCATTGATGTTGCTGAGTCTATTCTTCAACTGGTTAACAGTATATAGTGATGAGTACGAACACTATAAAATATTGCTTAATAAAGCCTTTATTACCGGCCTTTTCTGTGCAGCTATTCTATTGTTTTTTTACCGTTTACTTTACAAAGAAGCCGACCGTTTCTTTACGCTTGACCTAACTAATAGTCTGGTTAGAATTATTGTATCCCTTTTTGGTATTATCATCCTATTTATTACTGGCTTTGCCGAAATATCTTATCAGTTCAGTAACCATTACCCGGATAATAAATTATATTTAATCTATCAGATTATATATTGTTTCGGGTTTATGTATCTGCTGTTCTTTGTAGTAAGAAAACATCTTTTCTGGATTACCGATTCAATGGTTACCATAATCATTGCAGGAGGAACTATCCTCTATATACTGCAGGCGCAGACTTTGTACAATACTTTTATTAAGCTAATGAACAGCAAAACTTTACACTTGCATTTCATAGGCATTATTACTGCTGATGCGCTGGTACTTTTCACTCTTTTTAAACTGATTAACAAACTACGTGAACATTTGGTAACAGCAGGTAAGGAAGATGATATTTTTACCTATATAGTTACGGGAGTTATGACTGTATTATGC
>JBAXVH010000209.1:0-2873 GCA_037129215.1 Bacteroidota bacterium
GGCGGGAGTGTAGTCCAGCTCGCTGGTGGTCTCCTGTCCGATATATTTCAATCCGGAGTGGATGATATGGCCTTATACAAACAGGTTGCAGAGGCACTGGAACAGCGGGGTATTGACAGGCTGGTGGCAGTAGGAAAACACATTAATAAAGCACTATATCTTTTTCAGGCAGTTGTGCCTAAAGTAGAGTTATATTCTTCTACCGAAAACTTTCTTCGACAGACTACCACCCATTACTTTAAGGATGAATATATACTACTAAAAGGAGCAAGGGTTTTTGAATTTGAAAGGATAGCGAATAAGCTAAGTCAGAAAGTACACCAGACGGTGCTGGAAATAAACTTATCTGCTTTAGTAAAGAACTTAAAAATATACCAGCAACATTTATTGCCTTCTACCAAACTGATGGCGATGGTAAAGGCGTATGGCTATGGAAGCGGCAGTTCGGAAGTGGCGAGAGTATTGCAATATCATAAGGTAGATTATCTGGCAGTAGCCTATGCCGATGAAGGGGTAGAATTGCGCAAAGCAGGCATCAGTTTGCCCATCATGGTAATGAATGCCGATGAAGAAGCTTTTGATGCAATGGTAGAAAACAATCTGGAGCCGGAGATCTATTCTTTCAATATATATAATGCCTTTCATGCTTATTTATTAAGGCAGGGTATTAAGCAGCATCCTATTCATATAAAGATTAATACGGGTATGAATAGACTGGGTTTCGAACACCTGGATGCAGTAGTGCTGGGCAAACAATTAGTAGAAAGAAAAACGATGGTGGTACAGTCCGCATTTAGTCATCTTGCTGCAAGCGAAGATGGATCTATGGACGATTATACAGCTCATCAAACGTATTTATTTGATGGCTTTTGTAAGACATTAAAGAATATACTCGGCTACGGATTTATAAAACATGTAGCTAACTCTGCTGCTATTTTCCGTCACCCGGATTATCAGTATAATATGGTTAGGCTGGGTATAGGATTATACGGCGTAGATTCTGCTTCCTTACCGACAGTAAGTCTGGAGAATGTGGCCTCTTTAAAGACCACAGTTGCACAGATAAGAACGATACAGGCAGGCGAAACTGTAGGGTATAACCGCAGAGGAACTGTAGACAAAGAAAGCAGAATTGCTACCATTCGTATTGGCTATGCCGATGGCTATAGCAGAAGAATGGGGAATGGTGTTGGGTATGTATTTGTCCGCAATAAAAAAGTGCCTGTAATTGGTAATGTCTGTATGGATATGACCATGATAGATGTTACCGATGTACCGGATATAGCTGAAGGCGATACGGTAGAAGTGTTTGGTAAAAACATACGGGTAGAAGAGGTAGCTAAAGAATGTAATACCATTGCCTACGAAATACTTACCGGTATCAGCCAGCGTGTAAAAAGAGTGTATATAGAGGCATAGGTTGTAGGCTTATACTTATCTATTCACATCTTTATTTACACACAGATTCCTTCTTTACTTTGTTGTAATAAAGCACTCACATGAGAAATAGATATTGTTTTCTTTTCTGCTTATTTGTAGTAACTGCCCTTCAGTTGAACGCACAGCATTTTTATGCTAATGATAAACCTGCCCGCCGCTGGGTTGATAGTGTATATAAATCATTGAGTAAAGAAGAACGTATTGCCCAGCTGATGGTGGTTCGTGCTCATAGCAATCTTGGCAAAGAACATGTAGAGGAGCTAACACAGATTATTCAAAAATACAATGTAGGTGGACTATGCTTTTTTCAGGGTGGCCCTGTAAGAGAAGCGGTGCTAACCAATTACTATCAGCAGATAGCCAAAACGCCATTGATGGTTTGTATTGATGGAGAATGGGGACTTGGTATGCGACTGGATAGTGTAGTTAATTTCCCCCGACAAATGATGCTGGGTGCTATGCAGGATAGTAATATAGTTTATGCCTTTGGTAAGGCTGTTGCTAAGCAATGTAAAAGACTGGGAATACAGGTAAATTATGCTCCGGTTGCCGACATTAATAACAACCCCGAAAACCCGGTTATTAATGATAGAAGTTTTGGAGAAAATAAGTATAAAGTAGCTTCTTTTGCTACGGCTTATATGCGTGGTTTGCAGGATGAAAATGTTATGGCTTGCGCTAAACACTTTCCAGGACATGGCGATGTAGCTGTAGATAGTCATCTGGATTTACCCGTGATTAATAAAACCCGAGCACAGCTCGATTCGCTGGAGCTATATCCATTCCGCAGAATTATTAAGGAAGGAGTAGCCAGCGTTATGAATGCTCATTTATACATCCCCTCTATCGACACAACTGCCAATAGAGCAACCTCTTTATCCTACAATAATGTAACAGGATTATTGAAGAATGAACTGGGCTTTAAAGGGATTGCAGTAACTGATGGACTGGAGATGAAAGGCATCACTAAATTCTATCCTTCAGGCGACGCTTCTGTACAATCTTTAATTGCAGGAAACGATATGCTTTGTCTGCCTGGCGACATAGAAGGAAGTATACAGAAAACAATGATTGCTTTAAAGAAAAGACTTATAAAAAAGAAAGAATTTAAAGCGAGGGTAAAGAAGATATTGTTAGCTAAATATAATCTGCACCTTAATCATTTTGAACCAATTGATACTAACCATTTAGTAGAAGATATAAACAAAAATACTGCTGATATAAACACCCTTATTGCTAACAATGCTATTACCTTAGTAAAGCAGGAAACAGCAGGAATTTTACCTATTAATGCTAAAGATAAAGTAGCTTATTTAGCAATAGGAATCAATGCAGAAAATGCAATTATAAAGTACCTGCAATCAAAGATTAGTCTGGATGCTTTTTATTTTGCATCAACAACTGATTCCATACATACTTATCAGTTGATAGAC
>JBAXVH010000021.1:0-12452 GCA_037129215.1 Bacteroidota bacterium
CTATTGTTTGTTCCGTTGGACCTGGTCTTTTGCGAGTTTGCCCGATTGTTTGTCGTGTTTTGCCTATCGTTTGTTGCGTTTGGGCTGGTCTTTTGCCAGTTTGCCCGATTGATTGTCGCGTTCTGCCTATCATTTGTTGCGTTGGATCTGGTCTTTTGTAAGTTTGCCCGATTGTTTGTCTCGTTTTGCCTATTGTTTGTTCCGTTGGACCTGGTCTTTTGCGAGTTTGCCCGATTGTTTGTCGCGTTCTGCCTATTGTTTGTTGCGTTAGGGATTTTGATTGTATATTTTGTGGCAGACTTCAATTTGACGAAGGCTTGAAGTCCTTTTTCTTATTAATATGATTAGATTTGTGATTAATTAGCAGAAAAAGAGACTCTGCGAGAAAGGAATAGTTGATTTTAGGGACTTTTCTCTTTGCTTAAAAGCAGTATTTTCTGGTAGAATTCCGTATTTTTCTTTTGGTTATTCCTTTTTTCCTTGTGTTATTGGACCTGTGCCTTCCTTATTTGTCTGCAAATGTTCCGGTTATGCTTGCAACAATTGTACTATTGAACTACTGCCTCGCGTTTAAGCGTGCAAGGCTCTTAGTTTTGGTTGCATTTTTGCCATTGTGGCGTGCAACAATTGGAGATTGGCCTGCAAGACTGCCGTAATGGCATGCAAGCAATATCTTCTTGCTTGCAACTATTGCATATTTTGTGGGAGTTTAGACGACTATTGATGCAAGGGAAGTGGTTTTGTAGTTTTAAAATGAGGATTGATGGGGGTGGTTTGTTGATTAATAAGAACCACTGAAGAATTGCAGTTTGCAGGTGAAGAACACCTGCAAAAGCGGGATGAAAATGATTCTATTTTGGATATAGGTTGAACTATTGAAATGCAAATCAGAGATTTGCTATCACAACGACGAAGTCGGAGACTTCGCCGAACTGCAGCACTTTTTTGCAGGTGAAGAACACCTGCAAAAGCAGGATGAAAATGATTCTATTTTGGATATAGGTTGAACTATTGATGTGCAAATCAGAGATTTGCTATCACAACGATGAAGTGGGAGACTTTGCCGAACTGAAGCACTTTTTTGCAGGTAAAGAACACCTGCAAAGACTTAATATGTTACTCGTCTGACGATGAGCGCCAATCGTCTGACGAGTAACGCGAGTAAGGAAGCAAAACTGTATTCTGAGCGAGCGACAGGGATAGGAACGGCATCCTTTTTTTGCTAACCCCTATCACCTAAAGGAGACTAAGTACAGCAAAAAAAGATACAGTGGATAGCCCGGCCCGAAGGGGGCGCCATAAATCAAGTAAAAAGGAAAAAAGAAAAAGTAAAAAGAAAACAGTTTTAATTAGCTGATGTGATAATGTGCTGATATGCAAATGAATACAAACAGCCAATACAAATTTGACAATTTGGGAATTTGAAGATTTGAAAATGAATACAAGAGAACAAAAACTAAAAACTGCACTATAGATGCGGAATGGCGAGGGGAACTACATTAAACTTTTAGTGAAATGGGTCTGAATTAATGCTCTATGATCTACCTATTTTGTATTTTACCAAAACAATAAATTAAGAGCGGGTTTAATACCCTAATTTTGCCCGATTAATCTTTCTGTAATACGGGCACAATACTTATGGCACTTCCACACTTAGTAAAACATATCTATAATTTCGCATCCGACGAGGTAGTAAAGCGTGGAAAGAAGATAATGATGAATGGTTATGTAGAGCTGGTGGAATACGACGAACTGCTTAACAACGTTACTTTCAGGGTAAGAGACGACTCTTATGTGATGTTTTATAAAGTGTATATCAACAACTTTGCTAATAATGGCAAAGTATCGGCCCGCTGCACTTGTCCTTATAATATTACAGAAGTATGCAGGCACAAGGCTGCTGCCCTTTTTAAGTTGCAGGACCTTATAGACAAAAAGCAACTAGGGGATAATTCCAATCAATATTCTCAGAAGCATACGGTGGTAAAAATGAAGCAGCTGGAACTAAAGCTGATTAGATTACTATCGTCAACAGACAGCTATGAAGCTGCTGATGAATTTTTGCGTACTAAGAAAGCGAAGATTATTGAGGCTAAAGATGAGCGTGTAAAGGCATCGGTAAACTTTATGGGTCATACTTTTCAGTTGATTCTGCGCAAAAACGAAGAACGTACCATTGATACGAGCTGTACCTGCGATTCGGAAAGCAAATATCCTTTGTGTGTTCATAAAGTAATAGTATTGCTACAACTGGTGAATACCTATGGATCGAACTATTTTGACAGTATCAGAAACTGGGACTGGGTAAAGAATAAGCTGCTGGCGCAATATGGCTATAGTCTGAAAGACAATCTTAAAAACAAGTTTGAATTTACGTATACTGATGGTCGTCCGTTTTTGAGGGTGATGGATCCAAAGATTAAGAAGGTAGAAGTAGTAGCGGTGGAAGAACCTGTGAGGAGTAAGAGTTTTGAGGAAGAAATTTCTACATTGGTTATTGAGCCAAAGGAGGAAGTAAACAAAGATTTACATAAGAAACTTGGGGTGGTATTATCGGCGTATAGTCCGATGTATCCTTACATACAATTTGAGTCGATACAGGGAGATGTATATCAGGACAGTAATAGCTATGATGGTAAGGTAGAGAAGCTGGATTTGAATAAATTTATTAATACGGAAGTATTTAATGAAGATGATAAAATACTGCTGCAATGGTTGAGAAAACTGCTGCCGTCGGAAATAAACCGTTACCTGAACAGGAACTCTCCTTTTAGTGGTATTTGGGAGAATATTGTACACCAGCATGGGGAGGAATTGCCGGAGGAAACGAGGAACCTGATTATAGAGTTTCTGCATCCTAAAATAAAGAAGATAATAGAGGAAGTAAATAGTTCTACTTACAATTATTATTTACCTGCGGGTAAGAAATTTATTACGGATAATCTGGAGCAGATAAGCTTTTCGCCTAAACCTGTTTCGCCTGAATTGAAGATTAATTATAGTGATGGGCAATACACTGTATCCTGCTATGCAAAGCTTCCTTACAATACAGTAGAAATAGAAAAGAACGATTTGAATACAACCATTCTATTTATGAGTTACCATGAAGTATTTTTATGGGAAAGCATAGAAGATATAGTAGTGGTAGAAAAGTTTTTACCTACTGGTAGTATGGTGGTAGAAGAGGAAGGATGGAATAAGTTGCTGCAGGAAACCATTATGCCATTATCGAAAAAGTATAAGATAGATTTTGGTAATGTAGATAAAAAGGAACTGAGTAATGTAGTTCCTAAAATGCAGTTGATGCTGGAGGAAAAGAGTGGCTATCTGGTGTTTAAAACACTGTTTACCTATAACGATTATGTACTGAGTGGTACTGAAAGTGATTCGGTATTATTTACACAGAATGGTCAGCTGGTAATTGTAAACAGGAATATTGCAGAAGAACAAAGGCTTAAGGAATCGATAGAAAAACTGCACTCTAATTTTATTCATCTGGAGGAAGAAAATGCGATGGCATTGAAGATGGATGATGTGCTTAAAAATAACTGGTTCTTCCTGTTTATAGATTCTATTAAGGAAATGAATATTGCCTTAGCTGGACTGGATAACCTCAGGAACTTCCGCTTTAATACTGCTAAGCCTTCTACTAAAATATTCATTAGTAGTAATACCGACTGGTTTGATGCTAAAGTAGAAATAGTATTTGGTGATCAGACAGTAACAGTTGCAGATATAAAACATGCTATTGCTAATAAACAGCAGTTTGTAAACTTAAAAGATGGCACACTGGGTATACTACCGGAAGAGTGGCTAAAGAAATATTCTCTTTTGTTTAAAGTGGGTGATGCAAAGGGACCGGGTAATAACCTGAAACTGAATAAATATCAGTTGAGTGTTATTGAAGATTTGTATGAGCAAAGAGATGAGGAAGAACTATTTATACAGCTGGAAGAGCGCTACAATAATTTACGTACAGTAGATAAGATAAATGAGATAGAACCACCGGAACATTTGAAGGCTACGCTGAGACCTTATCAGCAAAGTGGTTTTCAATGGTTGAACTATCTGGAGCAGGTAAGATGGGGTGGTATACTGGCCGATGATATGGGTCTTGGTAAAACGATACAGACCCTGACCTTTATGGAATACTATAAAATAAAGAATGGTAAACTAAGAGGTTTAGTAGTATGTCCTACCTCGCTGATGTTTAACTGGAAGAATGAAATAAATAAGTTTACACCATCTCTTTCTATGTATATCCATCATGGGGGTTCGCGCTTAAAAGCGGATTTGAATAGTGAAGATAATGACATTATTATTACTACCTACGGCACTTTGCGTAGCGATATAAAACAGTTTACAGAGATTGCATTTGACTATGTAGTATTGGATGAAAGTCAGGCTATAAAAAACCCATCAAGCAAGATTGCAAAAGCGGTGTGTTTACTGGAAGCCAAGAACAAACTTTGTTTGAGTGGTACGCCATTGCAGAACAATACATTTGACATATTTGCGCAGATGAACTTCCTGAATCCGGGTATGCTGGGAAGCATTGATTTCTTTAAGCATGAATTTGCTGTGCCTATAGATAAGTTTGGGGAGAAGATTCAAAAAGATCATTTACGTAAGTTGCTGTTCCCATTCATTCTTAGAAGAACAAAAGAACAGGTAGCAAAGGATCTTCCTGCAAAACAGGAAAGTATTCTGTACTGCGAAATGGGTGCTGAACAAAGAAAGATTTATGATGGCTACCGAAACGATTATCGTGCAAGAATATTGGGGCTGGTAGATTCTATTGGTATCAATAAATCGCAACTGACTATCTTACAGGGATTGATGAAGCTAAGACAGATTTGTGATAGTCCGGCTATTTTGAAAGAGGAAGAAAGACTACCGAATGTATCGGTTAAAATAGATGAGCTGACAAGAGAAATTACAGAGAACATCAGCAACCATAAAGCGCTTGTATTCTCTCAGTTTCTGGGGATGCTTGCATTGATAAAAAATAAGCTGGATGAGCTGGGCATAGTATATGAATACTTTGATGGTTCATCGACCATTGCAGAGCGGGAGAAAGCGATTACCAACTTCCAGAATAATGAGGAATGCAGGGTGTTTATTATATCGCTGAAAGCGGGTGGTGTGGGATTAAACCTTACCGCAGCTGATTATGTATATATAGTAGATCCATGGTGGAATCCGGCGGTAGAACAACAGGCTATTGATAGAACGCACCGTATAGGACAAACGAAAAACATTTTTGCGTACAGAATGATTTGTACAGAAACGGTGGAAGATAAAATTATTCAATTACAGGAGAAGAAGAAGTCGTTGGCAAAAGATCTTATTTCGGATGAAGAGTCCTTTGTGAAGAAGCTTACGAGAGATGATATTGAGTACTTGTTTAGCTAAATGCAAATTCAGGGATATAGGAGATAGGAGATAGGAGACGCACAAATACAAATACATGGACATAGGAGAATACAAGGAGGCTAAAGGATATATTGAACTTTTTAAACCTTTTGAACTCTTTGAACTTATTATACACATTAAACATTTTGAACAATTATAACGTTTAGATTGTATGACAAATAAAACTACAATTGCACTTATTACCGGAGCAAGTTCGGGTATTGGAATGGCTACTGCTAAAGCGTTTGCAACAGCTGGTATTAATCTTATTATTTGTGGTAGAAGGGAGGATAAACTGGAGGCACTTCAACAAGAGCTTTCTGGCCTTGTGAAAGTGTATACCTTAGTTTTTGATGTAAGAAACAGTAAGGATGTCTTAGCTGCGATAGATAGCTTACCAACAGAATGGAAAGCAATTGATATACTGATAAACAGTGCTGGAAATGCGCATGGATTATCTCCTGTTCAGGAAGGAGATATTGCTGACTGGGATATGATGATAGATGCCAATGTGCAAGGGTTATTATATGTATCGAAAGCTATAATGCCGGGTATGGTGGAACGACAATCAGGGCATATAGTAAACATAAGTTCGGTAGCAGGAAAATATACGTATGCTAATGGAGCAGTTTACTGTGCATCGAAGAAAGCAGTAGAGGCTATCAGCGAAGGAATGCGACTTGATCTTACTCAGCATGGAATAAGAGTAACCAATATAGCACCTGGAGCGGTAGAAACCGATTTCTCGGTAGTTCGTTTTAAAGGGGATAAAGAAAGAGCTGCCAAAGTTTATGAAGGCTTTACGCCTCTTACTCCGGAAGATATTGCCGATACCATACTGTATGCAGTAAAAGCACCTAAACATGTAACTATAGCCGACGTTACTATTTATGCTTCGGCGCAATCTGCACCAAGTACTATCTATAGAAAGTAATTATTAATTAGCACTATTTTCAGTAAGAATCATTACAGAATATCCACCAATTGTTTTGGTACAGAATCTTTTATTAATACTGAAAAGTAGGTGTCTTATACTGTGAATAATTGTACGTTTCAGTTTCCTCTCTTTCAATAAAGGTTCGGTATATATTTTATCAATAATCTTATAGCCTTTATCCTGCAGAATACTGATGATAAAGTCTTCGGTAAAGTTGTGAATGTGTCCTACTCTTTCTTTAGATTCTATCAGCATTTTTTCTCTGAACAGCGACCAAAGGCACATATCAAGTGGGATATGGAATAGGGTATATTTTCCTTTGTTGTTTATCTTTTCTAAAAATTCGAAGTAGTTTTCTATATGTTCAATCACATCAATTACCAGCAATAAATCGTAAGGAATATTATTGTTCGACTGAGTGATATCTGTTTGCTGAAAATGGATATTATTGGTTTCTTTCTTTTTTGCAATCGCTATTGCAGCTTCAGATATATCTACACCGGTATACTGAATAGAAGGGTTCAATTTACTGGCAAGCTGCACTACTACTTCTCCACTACCACAACCTATTTCACATATAGTTTTCAGAGGTATATTATTGCGGGACAGTAACTGTAGAATCTTACCTACCTTAAATGGCGAATCCTCCTGATGCCAGTCAGGGTTATTATTCAGATAAGTATTATCGTTGTATATATCGCTGCTCATGGTACAAATTTAAAAGAGCTATAAGAATTTTTATTCCCATAGCTCTTTTTGTTTATTATTTAATAATAATGTTCTGATTAGTCATACTTTCTTTTGGCTGTTATCCAGAAATCACGATAGCTTAGTGTAACACTGAATTGAGTATAATTTTCTTTTACCAGATTCATGGTAGTAGTACCTCTTGATCCTACTAAAAGTGCTGCAGACATTCCAAAACTACTGGAATTATATCCTACACCAATTGATCCACCTACATCATTTATCTGTTTACCATTAATCTGTAAATAGGAGTTGGTATAATAAAATCCACCTTGAAAAAAGTATTCTTTAGACACTGTTTTGTTCACATTAACAACCGTGTTGGAATATTGTCCACCAATAGAAAAGCGTTGACTATTTACCAGACGATAACCTAACCCTGTAACGGTTAAATCGCCCCAAGGCTGATAGCTATAATCTGAAGCCAGTGTGAATTTTTGATTATACGTAGCTGCAATGCCTGTATTGTAACATACCGGTATAGTAAAATAATTATCAACGTCAGTTTCTGAAGACTTTATAATAGCATTACCATTATAAACTGTCTGATCGTTTATACCGGAAAGTTTAGCTTTTAAAGCCATCGTAGAACCAATAGCAACATTTAATTTACTATTGATATCTGTATTGTACTGAAAGCCAAATTTTACATATGGGGTATGAACAGAATAGTTACCATTTGTAGTAAGAACACTATCTGATTGATTTGGAGAAGATATAGATTCTATTTTATTAAACTGCCCGAAAATGATGGCTGTGTGAATTCCAAAAGAAAGATGCTTATTTATTGCAAAGCTGTTAGCCATATAAAGCTGACTGGTATTTCCAGAACCTTGTATATAAGTTGGTACAACATCACCACCAACAATCTGCTGGCTTTGCAGAAAGGAATAATTGTTCGAACTAAAAGGAAGCAATCCCATGCTTAATGCCCATTTTGGTTTTAGCTTAATAGCAAAAGCTATTTTCTTAAACTGTAAATCGGAAGACTGATTATCTGAAGCATTCGTAATAGGCGTTCCAGCATAAGTTACTGCGTTATACCTCATTCCAACTTCTATGTTGAACCCGGTTCTGATTTTCAGAGGGTCATCTTCGAGCCTTACATATGAAGCAGGATTGTTGTGTAATAAATTCCTTTTACTCCAAAGTGCTACACCCGTATTAGCCATACCGGCAGTTCTATCGAAGTAGCTATTTTCAATATCTCCTATACCAATAATAGAATAGGGGGAATTATTATTCTGCGCCTTTACCATAGTAACAGCGAAAAGACACAAACAATATATAATAGATTTATTCATTTCCGAAAGTTAAATTATTGTACAGCTGCATAATATATTACCAACTGAGCCTTTGCATCTGGGTTATGGCTATCTCCTATCAAAATCCTACTTGCCTCCGTTTGAAAAGCAGGGAAAGGAGGGGTAAGCAATAATCCATTATTTATACCGGTTGTATTATTCAATAGACTTTTTATGTAGGGGGTAAGATAGTAAGAATACTGCGTATTGGCACTATTCATATACTCTATATAAAGGTTACCGGTTTGTACCGCACTCGAGCCATTTCCGCCTACAGATAGTATATCACCTAAAAGCTGGTTAAGTGGATTGGAAGTAGATAAACGAAGAGAAGGGGGTATTTTATAAGAATCGAAATTATAAGATCCCACAACAGGCTTTAATATCAATTCTGCTTTTAATATTTTTACGAAATAAGGTTGCTTCTGAATATCATTAATTGAATAAAAATGTATCTTAGTCATTAATCCCGACAGAGGCTGATCATAAGCCATATTACCAGTAGCAGAAGAAGGTACTTCGTTGTTAATAGCACTGATGTTTTTTAAAGCAGTGTTGCTAATACCAGATCTATCAGCGGTGATATGATTAAACTGATGAATTCTATTACTCAGGTTAAAATCTACCGTTTTATTCTCTGGTACATTAGCACCCTTTGTGTAATACAAACGCATTATTACTGTATCAGAAAATCCTGCAAAAGTATTGTCGCTATTAGAGGATTTAATATTGATACCATAAAAATAGTCCATGAAATCCTTGCTGGTTTTCATGATGGTATTATTTGGATCCTGCAATATTTTCAGCAATCCCTGACCAAAAGAATTGTTTAATGTAATCTCCACATTATCTTTCCGGTAAGGAGAAAGAAATTTGGTAGCGGAGCCAAGACTACTACTACCAACTGCAAAAGACTGGTTATTGTAATATTGATTGGAATTGTCGTAGTTTTTTGAAACAATCTTTTCTGCTAACTGGCTTACAGAGAAATGAATTGCTTTGGTAGTATCTCCGTAATAAAAGCTATTAGGTTTCAGAATTATTTTAATAGAATCAAAAGTTGTCTGAGAAAAAATATCATAATAGGTAGGTGGAGTAACTTCAAAGTAGGATTCAGAAGTTAATCTACCAAAATAAGGATCGTTGTATGAACCAATCAGTAAAGTTCCTTTGTTAGAAGTAACAAAAGAATCGAGAAAAGCTGTAGTTAAAGTAGGCGTAAAGCTATCCACTCTAACTATTTGAGTATTTCCACTGGGTAACCATTCACTGCCAAATTGAACATCTGCTTTTTTGCAGGAAGTTATTGATAATGTAATACCGAGTATAAAAGCTATAATTATTGAAAATTTCATGTAGAACTTTTGTGCTAAAACAGGATTTATCCTTCAAAATTTGCACAATGATATAAAGAAGCAGTTTTTTAGCAATAATAACTACTGTAAATTAACTAAATGTTATAGTAGGCCGCGGTTTTAAGGAGACCCGGAATTAATGATTTATTCCTGACTTAGAAGCTGTTTGAGTTAATTGTTTTGAATTCGTTATTGCGATTATCTGGAGCGTAACGATGCAAATTTCGCAGCTATAGTCAGAAACTACATCGAGAAATTTAAAGAAGTTGCAACCCAGATAGCGCACCTTAAGGAATATCAAATAATTAATTCAAACAGCTTCTTAAACCAATTAAAAAATTTTACAGTACGTTTGACGCCGTTAACAATAGTGAATATGAACAGAAAAATAGTCTTATCAATTTTTTTATTAATGTCTGTCGTTTTAGTTTCAGCTCAATCTGATATGATTGAACTTGGTAGTAAACAATATGACTTTATAGACCGCCTAGAAGTATTATTAAGAACAGATTCTACTTTAAATATGTCTTCTTTTAAGCCTTTGAGTAGGAAAGATATAACGCAGAAGGCAATATTGATAAAGCAACAAAGTGATAAAGGTTTAATTCAACTAAGCAATGTAGACAAGTATAATCTGGATCAATTATTGAAAGACAATTTTGAGTGGTCCTATCCAATTGCTGATACCAGCGCTCCTTTTAGCAATTTATTCAACAAAAATAGTGCTCAAACTCCTTTTTACTGGGGTGCAAAAAAAGAAGATTTTTCTATTTATCTGAAACCAATTCTAGCATATGAATATGGTAAAGACAATAATGTCACTCATTCACTTTTAAGAAATACTCGTGGTTTTGAAGTTAGGGGAACTGTTGGAAAAACTATAGGATATTATACTACTATTACTGAAAATCAAGAATTGTTTCCAATGTACGTTCAAAAAGTAAAAGATGCTATGCATGTAGTGCCTGGCATTGGATATTATAAAAATTATAGAGAAGGAGGTGGTGACTATTTTGATGTAAAGGGGGGGATTAATTTAAAAGCAGGTAAATACATTGATGTTCAATTAGCTAACGATAAAATATTTATTGGAAATGGTTTTAGAAGTTTAATACTGAGTGACAATAGTGACAACTTTTTGTTTCTTAAAATCAGGACTAAATTCTGGAAGTTTCAATACTATAATATTTATGGTCAGTTAATGACTACTACAAATAGTTTTAATGGGGAAACATTAATGCCTCAAAAAAATATAGTAATGCAATATTTGGATTTTCAAGTGAGTAAGCGAGTAAATATTGCTCTTTTTGAAAATGTAATGTTCTATCGTCAAAATGGATTTGATTTAAATTATTTGAATCCGGTGATTTTCCTCGATGCTATTCAACAAAAAATTGGCAGTCCAGATAAATTGACTGTTGGTATGAATATCAAAGCTAACGTATTTAAAAAGACACAATTATATGGTCAGCTATTGATAAATGAGTGGGTAGCTCACGAAGTATTTCATTATAGTAATGGTTGGTGGGGAAATAAAGAAGCGCTTCAAATTGGTATAAAAAATGCTGATTTCCTTGGCGTTAAAAATCTTGACGTACAGGCTGAAGCAAATATTGTTCGTCCTTTTGTATACACCCACAATGATACCACGGGTTCTTTCACCCACTACAATCAGGCACTGGCACATCCTTTGGGGGCAAACTTTAAAGAGTTCATTGGTATTATTAAATATCAACCTTGCAGGAAATTCACTTTCAATACCAAACTGTTTTATAGTATTCAAGGGCTTGATTCTGCAGGTAAAAACTTTGGAAGCAACATTTTTGAATTATATACTACAAGAGTAAGAGAGTATGGCTTCAGTATTGGTGATGGCATTAAGTCTACCACCTTCACAGCTTCTACAACACTGTCTTATGAGGTAATACCTAATCTATTTCTGAACGCTAATATCCTGATTCGAAATAATCAGACAGCAGGACAAAAAGATTTTAATACTACCGCATTTATGTTTGGTTTCCGCTGGAATATTGCTCGCAGAGAATTCTACTTTTAGTACTATTATTAGTTATTCCTATTGTGTTAATAATATTATAATATTAACTTCATTGGTTTCTCCATAAATTAGCCAAACCTTTTTTTATGAAATGGAGAAAATTTAATGGAGAATCTATCGAGTTGCCTATCAAGCAAGCAGTTAAAGATGCCATCATTAGGGAGACTACAAAAGGCATCAAACTTAAAGTTTGTATTGGTACCGATAGCCAGGTAAAAGGCTCCGATACGGAGTTTGCTACTGTTATTGTTTTTCTGCGCGAACACAATGGTGGCTTTATGTACATCCACAATGAAAAGTCTACACAAAAATTTCATCTGAAAGAAAGAATGTTGTTAGAGGTAGCTAAGAGTATCGAAATTGCCTACGAACTCTGTGATCTTTTTATTGAACATCATGTAGAGATGGAAGTACATGCCGATATCAATACTAATCCAAACTTCAAAAGCAATGATGCGTTGAAAGAAGCAATGGGTTATATACTTGGTATGGGATTTGCATTCAAGGCAAAACCAGAAGCTTTTGCCAGTAGCTGCTGTGCTGATAAAGCAGTGAATTAATTAACTGATTTGATAATTTAATAACTGATGTTACGCAACCTTTTGGTTCAATTCAGCTAAATCTCTCAAAGTTATTAA
>JBAXVH010000210.1:0-2845 GCA_037129215.1 Bacteroidota bacterium
TATGAAACGGCTTATTCTTGGTATTGATACTACTTATACCAAGACTTCAACGGGAGAAAAAAGATTATGGGCATTTATTGATAGCAGTTACAAGTTTGCAGATTCTACTAATCCTTTTCCTTACAAGGATAGTATTGTATTCTCTGCGCTTAATACCAATCTTACCAATAAAACATTTATTGCAGTAAAGCTTGGCGATGTAAACTGGGACTGGAATCCTGCATCTTTAAGAGCACCTGTTAAACAGGAGTTTATTAAACAAAACGATGAGTTGATAGACCATTAATAGAGGCATAGGATTTACTGTCTTTATTAAGTTTCAAGAAGTTTAAATTAGATATTTTTGATTCTTTATTAGAATCATGTTAATACTGTATTTTCAAGCTTTGTATCAATTGCTGTTAATTTTTAATAATATTACATATTGTTTTCTAATTATAGATATACTGTAGTTTTTGACTCTTTTTTATATATACTGTTTAGTTATAAATTGACTTTTAAAAATCAGAGTAGGAGAACCTTTTGAGTATTCTACCCGATCTACAATAATTCCTTTTACTTTTACAGCCTTCACATAAAGTAATATTATGAAAGAGGTTAGAAAACTGGGTAAAAGAAAAAGAATAGCATTGGTAGCGCACGATCATAAAAAGGTGGATATGGTAGAGTGGGTTACTTTTAATAAAGAAGTATTATCGAAACACGAATTGTTTGCTACGGGTACTACGGGCAAAATGATTGAGAATGCATTGGATCGTCCTGTTAAAAAATTGTTGAGTGGCCCCCTCGGTGGCGATCAGCAGATAGGCAGTATGATTACCAGTGGCGATATAGATATTGTAATATTTTTCTGGGATCCTATGGAAGCACAGGCACATGATACCGATATAAAAGCTTTGCTGAGAATTTGTGTAGTTTGGAATATTCCAATGGCTTGCGATAGGGCAACTGCCGACTTTATGATTACCTCGAACTTTATGCATGATGAGTACGAAATAATTCTGCCGGATTATGAGAAATACCTAAAAAGAACCATTGTATAATTTGCATAATAGGAGGGTTTTCCACATTTTTGTAAAACGTTAACAGTTTTGGCTGTTAAAAAATTAACCAAAGGGGATAACTAGTATCAATTATATTTTTATAGTAATATAAGATTCCCTTACCTTCGCCGCCCTGATGTGTAGGAAATACTATGTAATAGCAACAATATAGTTTTAAACTCCCTTCTGTTTACACTTATTGATAGCGTGTAAATGAGAGGGTTTTTGTCGTTGTAGCATGTATTAGATTATAAATTAATATCAAATAACAGATATGGCATTTAAAAGAGAGAATCGTACGAGACCTAGTTTTTCTAAGATTACTATCGGGTTAGCATCCCCGGATTCAATCCTTGAAAAAAGTTTTGGAGAAGTTTTAAAACCCGAAACAATCAACTACCGTACTTACAAACCTGAACGTGATGGTTTGTTTTGCGAAAGAATTTTCGGACCTGTTAAAGATTTCGAATGTGCTTGTGGAAAGTACAAGAGAATCCGTTATAAGGGTATTGTTTGTGACCGATGCGGTGTAGAAGTTACCGAAAAGAAGGTAAGAAGAGAAAGAATGGGACACGTAAAACTAGTGGTTCCTGTTGTACATATCTGGTATTTTAAAAGTTTACCAAACAAAATCGGTTATCTTTTAGGCATGAGCTCCAAGAAACTGGAGAGCATTGTATACTATGAAAGATATGCGGTAATACAAGGTGGTATTAAAGAAAACCTTAGCACTGGTGATTTATTATCGGAAGAAGAATATCTGGATATACTGGATGAGCTTCCAAAGGATAATCAATACCTATCGGATGAAGATCCAAGCAAATTTGTTGCTAAGATGGGTGCTGAAGCCGTTCAGGATTTATTAGCTCGTTTAGATTTAGATACATTAAGTTTCGACTTACGTAATGCTGCTGCAAACGAAACATCTCAACAACGTAAAGCAGATGCTTTAAAGAGATTGAGTGTAGTAGAAGCTTTCCGTGATGCTAAAACCCGTATTACTAACCAACCTGAGTGGATGGTAATGCAATATATTCCTGTTATTCCACCAGAACTAAGACCATTGGTTCCATTGGATGGCGGTCGTTTTGCATCTTCTGATTTGAATGATCTTTATCGTCGTGTTATTATCCGTAACAACCGTTTAAAGAGATTAATGGAAATTAAAGCTCCTGAAGTAATCTTACGTAATGAAAAACGTATGTTGCAGGAAGCAATGGATTCCTTGTTTGATAATAGCCGTAAATCGAATGCTGTAAAAGCGGAGGGTGGACGTGCATTAAAATCTTTAAGTGATGTACTTAAAGGTAAACAAGGTCGTTTCCGTCAGAACTTGTTGGGTAAACGTGTGGATTATTCTGGTCGTTCTGTTATTGTTGTAGGACCTGAAATGAAAATGCATGAGTGCGGTATTCCTAAGGATATGGCTGCTGAGCTTTTCAAACCATTTATTATTCGTAAATTAATTGAAAGAGGTATCGTTAAAACGGTTAAGTCGGCTAAGAAATTAGTGGATAGAAAAGAGATCGTTATCTGGGATATCTTAGAAAATATATTAAAAGGACACCCAATCTTATTGAATCGTGCCCCTACACTTCACCGTCTTTCTATTCAGGCATTCCAGCCTAAACTGATTGAAGGAAAGGCTATTCAATTACACCCATTAGTTACTGCATCGTTCAATGCGGATTTCGATGGGGATCAGATGGCGGTTCACGTTCCATTAAGCTCGGCTTCTATTTTGGAAGCACAGTTGCTGATGCTTGCATCGCACAACATTCTTAACCCACAGAATGGTACGC
>JBAXVH010000211.1:0-2833 GCA_037129215.1 Bacteroidota bacterium
CTTTTGGGTTTTGTGTTGCTCTTTCCTTCCTTGCTGCGGCATGGTTTGTAACTATTGAATTAAAAAGAAAGGAGTAACAAGGTTTACTACTGTATTCAGAAGAAGAAGTTGTTGTAGGAGAAAAGGCTACAATTACAGAGCTACTTACAAACTTTATCATAGGGTTCATATTTGGCTATAAAATATTAGGAATAATATTTGTGCCAAATGCATTAAACGATACCCAGTCCTACATACTTTCTTCTCAAGGAAATATCTTTATGGGATTACTTTTAGGAGCAATTTTCACAGGACTTAAATGGTGGGATAAGAATAAAGTTAAACTGGATAAACCAGAGAAAAGAGTTATCAGATTATGGCCTCATGACAGAGTAAGTGACTTAACTGTTCTGGCTGCTATTTTCGGATTTGCTGGAGCTAAACTTTTTAATGCTTTTGAAACCTGGGATGATTTTATAAAAGATCCGGTTGGCTCACTTATCTCATTTAGTGGTCTTACCTTTTATGGTGGACTAATTGTGGCGGCAGCTGCTATTATGATTTTTGCCCGAAAGCATAAAATAAATTTATGGCATCTTACCGATTCTTTTGCTCCTGCTTTAATGCTGGCTTATGGTTTAGGTAGAATTGGTTGTCAGATTTCTGGTGATGGAGATTGGGGTGTTTTAAATAGTGCTTTCATTACTACAATGGATGGTAAAGTAATTCCTGCAACTCATCAGATGTTTAAGGATGTATTTGATGCCAACCACTATTTTTATGGACACCGATTTGGTCCAATCGAAACTGTACAAAGTATAAACTTCCCTTCATTCGCTCATTTGCCAAACTGGCTATTTGCGTATAATTATCCTCACAATGTAGTTAGCGAAGGACTCCCCATCAATAATTGTATAGGCAATCAATTCTGCAATCAGTTACCTATCCCGGTTTTTCCAACTCCATTGTACGAAACAATCATGAGTCTGTTGCTTTTCGCATTATTGTTTTCATTAAGAAAGAAGATCAAAATACCAGGAAGAATATTTGCTATATACTTAATGGTAAATGGGTTAGAAAGATTTTTAATAGAAAAAATCAGGGTAAACAGTACGTATACTATCTGGGGATTACATCCAACACAAGCGGAAATAATATCTTTACTTTTAATTATAACAGGTGGAGTTCTGTGGTGGTTTACAGGAAGGAAGAAGAATGAATTATCTGATGGAGTATTAAGTTGATTTGATTAATTTATTTCAATGATAATTTGTTTAAACCGATGTGTTTGTGGTTTAATAATGATATCTACAACTATAGATCAGTAACTCATCTTGAACAATCTGATAAACTATACGATGTTCTAAATCAATTCGTCGTGACCAGAAACCTGATAAATCAAATTTAAGCGGTTCTGGTTTCCCAATACCTTCGTAAGGAGTTCTTTTAATAACCTTAATTAAGTCATTTATTTTCTTGAGTATCTTTTTATCTTCTGTTTGCCAGGATGTATAATCCTCCCAACCTATTTCTGAAAAGATAATTCTCATTTCACTTCTATTAAGGACTTACTTACTTTCTTGCCAGATTTCATTTGTTCTATAGATTCGTAAAGTCTTTCTGCATTCTTTTTAGACTTCAGCAAATGCATTGTTTCAATAATTGAATTGTATTCACTTAAAGAAATCATTACAGCACCTTTACCTACTCCTCGCTTGATAATTAAAGTTTCATTGTTTTCTTCTACAACATCGAGAAACCGTTTAAGGTCTGTTCTAAACTCAGTATAATTTGCTGCTAACATTATAAATTATGTTATTAATTAAGAACGAATATAAGTACTTAATTAATAACTCATAATTTGTTTTGATAAAAATAGTACGTGTAGATGATTATTAGCTAATTATACATCAGACTACAACCTCTTATATCGCTATTGTCCATTCTGCCTAAAACTTCAAAGCTACCATCTTCATATACAATACCTACATCATCGGTAGCTATAAAGGAACAACTATTGATGTTGGCTAAATCTATTATGTTTATGAGTCCTTTACCTACTGTTGAAACATGAAGCGGATTATCTTCTTTCCTTACTAAAACTTTCATCCATGGCGGACAATTAAAAACTCCTTTACCAAAAGAATATCCTTGCGATAAAAGTTCCGTCATACCATATTCCGAATGTATGTTTTCAGCGCCAGAACCTCTTATCAATTGCTCCTGAACTTCCATCCTGGTCATCTCTTTTTTTCTACCTTTCATTCCTCCGGTTTCCATAATAATAGTATGCTTCAACTCTATTGGATATAGTTCCAGAAAGTCCAACAGGGCAAATGTTACGCCTAATAAAATGGTCGGTTGTTTCATCGCTTCAAGTTCTACTAATGTTTTATATAAAGCTTCTAAATCATTTAAATAAAAACCACTTTGTGTATGGCCTGAAAGATTAATAAGTTTATCTGCCATCAATACTAATGAAGATCCTGTTCTTTCCAGATAAGAAGGAAGTAATGCGAGAATACAATACTTACTGATATCTCCATAAAACAGGCTGAACCCTTTTAAAAAACTTTCTTCATAAACAGCTAAGTCCTTTACAAAATGTTTACTGGTATTCTGTTGGGTAGTACCGCTACTTTCAAATGTTATTGCAGGAGTAAAGTCAGTAGTTTTTATTTCGTGGGATTTAAAAAAAGAGATAGGTAGAAAGGGAAGTTTATTTTTATAATCATTCAATGAATTAGAAGCTTCCTGTATCAAAGGATCCTTCTTCAATAGATTGCACCATTGATGAAAGGTAGTATTATGAAGGTATTGATATTCAAAAACATCATTACAAACAGTACTGAAA
>JBAXVH010000212.1:0-2827 GCA_037129215.1 Bacteroidota bacterium
AGTTTACCCCTTACCAAGCAGGCAGAAAAAGTAATTAGAGTTACTGTGCTGGAAGCAAAATCATTAAAGAGCCCGGTGGTGGAAACAGAGCATCTTTTATTGAGTATTCTTAAGAACAAAGACAATATTGCTACCCAGATTCTTAATCAGTTTGATATTGATTATGATAGCTTCCGCAACGAACTTGGTGTAACCAGTAATAATGCTTCTCAAATGCCTAAGAGCGATTTTTCTGATGAGAATGAAGATGATTTTGATGAAGAAAAACAACGTTCAGGTTTCCAGCAAAAACCAGGTAGTAAACCTTCTGGTAATGTAAAGAGCAAGACTCCTGTACTGGATAATTTTGGTAGAGATATTACCAAGATTGCTGAGCAAGGAAACCTTGATCCAATTGTAGGTAGAGAAGAAGAGATTGAAAGAGTTTCTCAGATTCTTTCCAGAAGAAAAAAGAACAATCCTATCTTAATAGGTGAACCAGGTGTGGGTAAAACAGCTATTGTAGAAGGACTTGCACTAAGAATCATACAAAGAAATGTTAGTCGTGTATTGTTCGATAAAAGAGTTATCTCTCTTGATCTTGCTGCATTAGTTGCCGGTACAAAATACCGTGGACAGTTCGAAGAAAGAATGAAAGCTATCATGAGCGAGCTGGAGAAGAACAGAGATGTGATTCTATTTATTGATGAAATACATACTATCGTTGGTGCAGGTGGTGCAAGTGGATCACTGGATGCATCAAACATATTTAAACCAGCTTTAGCAAGAGGTGAACTGCAATGCATTGGAGCTTCTACCTTAGATGAGTATCGTCAGTTTATTGAAAAAGATGGTGCCCTCGATCGTCGTTTTCAAAAAGTATTGATCGAACCACCAAGTGTAGATGAAACTATTGAAATTCTTACTAACATTAAAAATAAGTACGAAGATTTTCATAGTGTAGTGTACGATGAACAAGCTATTGAAGCCTGTGTAAAACTAAGCGACCGTTATATGACGGACAGACTTCTTCCTGATAAGGCTATTGATGTGCTGGATGAAGTAGGTGCAAGAGTGCATTTAAAGAACATCAATGTTCCGGAAGATATTCTTACACTGGAAAAGAAAATAGAAGAGATTAAACAGGAAAAGAATAAGGTAGTAAAGAGTCAGCGTTTCGAAGAAGCAGCTTCTTTAAGAGATACCGAAAAACGTTTGGGCGAAGAACTGGAGAAAGCTAAGAATACATGGGAAGAAGATAGCAAGTATAAACGCTACCCTATTTCCGAAGAACATATTGCCGAAGTAATCAGCATGATGACGGGTATTCCGGTGAAGAGAATGGTAGAAGCGGAAACAGTTAAGTTGCGCAGAATGGCCGAAGACATGCAGGAAATGGTTATTGGTCAGAAAGAAGCAATTTCTAAGGTGGTAAAAGCTATCCAACGTAATAGAGTTGGATTAAAAGATCCTAAGAAACCTATAGGTACTTTTATTTTCCTCGGTCCTACCGGTGTGGGTAAAACAGAGTTAGCACGTTCTCTTGCGAAATATTTATTCGATTCAGAAGATGCGCTTATCCGCATTGATATGAGTGAATATATGGAGAAGTTTACGGTAACCCGTTTAGTAGGTGCACCTCCAGGATATGTAGGGTATGAAGAAGGTGGACAGCTTACCGAAAAGGTTCGTCGTAAACCATATAGCGTAATTCTATTGGATGAAATAGAAAAAGCACATCCTGATATTTACAATATCTTATTACAGGTATTAGATGATGGTCAGCTTACAGATGGTTTGGGAAGAAAGATCAACTTCAAGAATACCTTAATTATCATGACCTCTAATATTGGGGTAAGACAATTAAAAGAGTTTGGAGATGGCGTAGGTTTTGCTACTGCTGCAAGAATGCAGAATGCAGATGAGAATAATAAAGCAGTAATAGAAAAAGCATTGAAGAGAACCTTCTCTCCTGAGTTTCTAAACCGTATTGATGATGTAATTATCTTCAATTCTCTTACCAAAGATGATATCTTCCTGATTATTGATATATTAATGAAAGGGGTAATGAAGAGACTGAATACATTAGGTTTCAATCTTGAATTATCCAAAGAAGCTAAAGACTTTATTGCCGATAAAGGATACGATGTACAGTTTGGCGCAAGACCTTTGCACCGCTCAATTCAGAAGCATCTGGAAGATCCATTGGCAGAAGAAATACTCGGTTTAAATATTCAGCAAGGCGATACCTTAATTGCCACTTTGGATAAGGAAGAAGGTAAACTGAAGTTCGATATAAAGCATCAGTCTGAAGAGGAAGAAGCTCCTAAGAAATAATCTTTTATACAGCAGCCACTTGATTACAACTCGTGGCTGCTATTTTTTTAATATAGGTACATGAAGAAGAACATTGCTTTGGTTACAGGAGGATACAGTGGAGAATCTGTAATCAGTTATAAAAGCGCAGAAACTGTTTCTGCCAACATCGATAGAAACATTTACAATGTTTACTATATAGATATCAATCCAGAAGGATGGTATTATATAGATAATGATGCCCATAAAATTGCTATTAATAAAACAGATTTCTCTATTGAAATTAATAACAGTACCATTCATTTCAATGCGGTATTAATGTGTCTGCATGGTACTCCCGGAGAAGA
The DNA here is from genome assembly GCA_037129215.1 of Bacteroidota bacterium. Lineage (GTDB taxonomy): Bacteria > Bacteroidota > Bacteroidia > Chitinophagales > Chitinophagaceae > CANFLJ01. Next base: position 2,643 of record JBAXVH010000212.1, read on the forward strand.
TGGAAAACTACAGGGCTATTTCGATATGCTGCATATCCCCTACTCTACCTGTAGCGCTGCAACATCTGCTCTTACTTTCAATAAAAGATATACAGTGGCCGTGGCTGCATTTGCTGGTATAAACGTAGCAAAGAGTGTGCATCTTTTTAAAGAAGAAGCTTACAATGTTACCCATATATTACAAC
>JBAXVH010000213.1:0-2827 GCA_037129215.1 Bacteroidota bacterium
AAGATCTTGGTAGGTATTACAGTACCCCACACATTAAGTTCCATAGCCCTTTTCATGCCTTCAATATTCATATCGAATATGTCGTCATCGGGCATCAGAATACCTTCTGGAAGATTGCCACCTGCTGCATTTAATAAACCATCTATTCTGCCATAAGCATCAAGCACTTCCTTTTTAGCAACTTCCAGTTGTGCTTCATTCATCACATCGGCTACTAAAGGAATGGCCCGGCCTCCGGCATTAATAATATCATGAGCACGCTCTTCTGCAATCTGTTTTTTCCTTCCCAGAATACCTACAGTACCGCCATTGGCAACTATTCCTTTTATCATGGCATAGCCCAATACGCCTGTACCGCCTGTAACAACAATTACTTTTCCTTTTAAACTAAAAGAAGCATTGTCAATGGTATTCATCGTTAGTAATAATGTATTAAAGAAGTGTAGTAACCGGCGCAGGATCCATGTCGGTAAACTGTTTGTTCTCGCCAGCCATAGCCCATATAAAGCTATAGTTGCCAGTGCCAGATCCAAAATGCACACTCCATGGTGGAGATACAATACCCTCGTTGTTTTTAATTACAAGATGTCTTGTTTCCTGTGGTTGTCCCATTACATGCAATAGAATGTTTTCAGGGGCAAGATCGAAGTAAAAATATATTTCACTTCTTCTGTCATGCGTATGTGGTGGTACGCTATTCCATACACTGCCTGGTTTTATAGATGTAATACCCATTACCAGCTGACAGCTTTGTACGCCACCATCATAAATGTATTGATTCAGTTCTCGCTCGTTAGCTGTTGCAGTGCTACCCAATTGCAAATGATTTGCATCGGCAACCTTACGAAGAGTAGTAGGATACGTATGATGAGCAGGAGCGGAGCAAAGGAAAAACTTTGCAGGATTAGCTGCATCATTAGAGGTAAACACCACTTTCTTTGTTCCTTTACCTATATATAAACAATCTTGTTTTTCCAGCTCATATACCACTCCATCAGCTTCCACTTTACCGGTATTGCCAATATTAAAAATGCCTATTTCTCTGCGTTCCAGAAAGTATTCGCTTTTTAAATTTACATAAGTTGGCAGTTCAAGTGCATGATGAATAGGATTGGCTAAGCCTGCCAGCATTCTATCATAATGCGTATAAGCCAGTTCTATGGAATCGTCTTTTACTAAATCACTTAAAAGGAAATTTTCTCTGATTTGTGCAGTATCATATTTCTTAAAATCATTGAAATGTACCGCATGGTAAGTCTTTAATGTAGTCTCTGACATGAATCGATGGTATATAATGAATCGCAAATATAATTATAAGCTGTATTGAAATAGCAGGTATGAGAAGAATCAGTTTTTATTTACCCCATCCCCATTTCAGGAAAACAGGAAATGCTTCTTTCCAGGTAGGTACATCATGTTTTCCTTCCGGCATTTCGTAATAACTGATATGATGATCGGAGAATCCTTTGGCTTTAAGTTCTACTATAAGGTCAAGCGTATCATCAATACTATCTATTACCCCATTATTGTTTCTGTCTTCTTGCTCATCCAGCTGACCGCATTGAAAGAAAAAGCGTAGCCATGGATGTACCTGTCCTTTACGAACCTGCAGGTGCATTAGTCGGTCATTCTCATCGTCATATCCTTCATCGTATCCTTTTCTTCTCCACCACAAGCTACCACTAAACATACCTACACGGGTAAATTCAGATGCATGATTCCATACAATATCCAATGCACTTAATCCACCAAGGGAGAATCCGGCAAAAGACTTTTCCTTAAAGGAAGGAGCATGATATTTTTTGCGGATATAGGGCATAAACTCATCAAAAATGAATTTGCTATATAGTCCAGCTTTATCGCCATGCTTTTTATAATCTGCTGAATAAGCAACCCCATATTCTCTTCTTCTTTCCTCCCCACAATGTATTCCAATGCATAGCAGCGGTACCAGTTCATCCCTTGAATTTAGGTCGTTCAACATATCTTCAAAAGGCATGTTAGGCAAATCCTGTCCATCATTGATTATCAAAAGACTGGTATGTTCAGGAGGTGGTAAATTAGCAGGGATATATACATCAAATTTTACAGTTCTTTCCAGATAAACGGAATGAATCACATGATGTTCAATAGTAATATGATTAGTCTTCTCTTTATGTTTCATAATCCATTCAAAAATAAAGGAAACTTCATACCGATTTTACTGCGTGGATAAATGGATGAAATCTTTGTAGGTTTTTAGATTTAATTGTTGAAGGTTGAATAGCTTTAAAACAAAGCAGGCTGCCTCGTATAGAGACAGCCTGCTGAATATAGTTAAACTGTTTATTAGAATAAACCGCCTTTTCTTAAGTCTTTAATAGCTTCACCAATTTTGAATCCATTATTATAAATTTCAATTTTATAAGAACCTGGAACAAATTTGGTTCCTGGTTTCCAGTTGAAACTTACTTTAGATACTTTACCTTGTTCGTAAGCTACATCTACTTTATTGGTGTATGATTTGTCGCTGCCATCTCTTAAACCAAAAGTACCCTCAGAGCCACTTGGTTTACCATCTGGTCCGTAAACACATACATATAAAGTTTTATTTCCTGTTGGAGTTACTCTATTCTCGTCTATTGTACAAGAAATTCGTAGTAAGGAGGCATTCTTTGCTTTGGTTACAATCGATTCGCTGCCATCACTCTTTAATTTAAGTGCGGTAACATTAATATTAGAAGCTTTTAGGGTAGAAGCAACATCCACTTTGTCCGCCAATACTTTATTCTGATTAGTGGTTGCAGTTAAAGTATCAGTTAATAATTTCTTTTCAGTTGTCAATTGA
>JBAXVH010000214.1:0-2811 GCA_037129215.1 Bacteroidota bacterium
GTTATCAAGACATTGGTATGGATCACTTTTCGCTTCCCGGAGATGACTTATTTATTGCCTGGCAGAAAGGAAAGCTTCACCGTAATTTTATGGGGTATACTACACAGGGTACCGAAATGTTGCTGGGGCTGGGAGTTTCCAGCATCAGTGATCTGGGTGTTGCATTTGCACAGAATCATAAGACTATACATGAGTATTATCAATCCATTGAAAACAATGAGTTGCCGGTAACAAAAGGTTACTTCTTATCGGAAGAAGATGTTACTTTCCGAAAATATATTCTGCAGGTTAGCTGTATGGGTAAAACTAACTTTAACGAGAAGGATTTAACTTTATTAGAAGCGTTTACATTCCCAGAACTGGAATTATTAAAACAGGATGGACTGGTTGAATTTGATAATCAGCATCTGGAAGTAACTGCTTTAGGTCGTCATTTTATCAGAAACATCTGTAAAGCATTCGATCTGCATTTATTAAGAAATGTGCAACCTTCCGAGAAGAATTTATTCAGTAGAGCGATATAGGGATAATAGAGTATTAAACCATCATAAAAACCGCTCTTTAATCTTATCATCTGGAAGCATACACTGGTCTCTTTTACCAAATATTCTGTAGCGGTTTCTGGCAATAATATTATACAAACCATCTCTTATAAACTCTGGAAGAATTATAAATACATATAATGCTTTCCAAGGATAGCCTAATCTTTTAAGAATTCCAAGTACAGCTGTTGATTTAAAGTATACTTTATCATCAGAAATATAAACTATAGAATTGTTGGGGAAATTGGAAACCCCTTTCTTTTCAAGAAGTTCAATTGCTACTGCTGATTGCAGGGACGCCATCTTAAATCTCCCGGATTTATCCTGCTGAATAATAAACTTTACAAATCCATTGCATAAATTACAGACACCATCAAATAATATAATATTGTATTGTTCGTTTACCATGTAGTAAAAGTATTTACCGGATTATTGCATTATTGACAACAATTTGACGATTTTTGCAAATATCCAAATAGTCGTCGTATGAAGAACATTCGTTTCCTGATTATTATTCTGGCTGTCCTTAAGTTTCTCATACCATATATATTTCAGCATAGCGTATATCAGCCACATCAGGATGAGTATTTATACTTAGATCAAGCAAACCATCTTGACTGGGGCTATTACGAAAACCCTCCTTTAATAGCCGGTTTAGCATATATAACCAAAGCATTAGGTAACAACATTGTCTGGATAAAGTTCTGGCCTTCCTTTTTTGGAGTACTGACATTCTATGTTACCTGCGAAATTGCTGTTGCATTTGGAGGAAGATCTTATGCGGTATTTCTGGTTTTTATGGCCTATGTTCTTACGTCTATTCTTAGAATTCATTATACACTCAGTACGGTATTTCTCGATTTATTCTTTTCAGCTGCAATGGTGCTTACGCTGTTGAGGTATATACTTTCCGAGAAAAGCTATTGGTTATACCTCTTTGCTGTAAGTGCAGCTCTGGGAATTTTAAGTCGCTATTCGCTTGGCTTTTATATGGTTGCTTTGCTGGTTGGGGTATTATTTAGCGCCAAAGCAAAGATGTATATCAACTATCATTTTTATCTTGCTTTAATTGTAGGTGCTGCTATTATTTCTCCTCTTTATCTATGGCAATCACAACATGGATTTCCTGTTACCCATCTTATTCAGGAGATGCAGGATAATTATTCGAGGAATTTAACTACAGAAGATTTTCTCCATAATCAATTCCTGTTGCTTTTACCCGTATTCTATTTATGGATAATGGGGATACTCTATATAATCCTGACTAAAAAAGGATTAGTAAATTATGTCTTTATACTAACTGCATTTATATTCAGTCTGATATTCTTAAATAATATACACGCCAAAGGAAGCTATGCTTTAAATGCTTATCCGGGATTAATAGCTCTTGGAGCTTATAATTTCGATAGAATCACCCGTAAGTACATGAAATTTATTCGTTATGGTCTCATTACCTTTTCTACTTTATTTGGATTGTATGTTGCAGGATTAGCAGTACCATTTCTTCCTCCTGAGCCTTTAGCGGATTTGTATCAAACAAAACACTTTACTACAACAGGTATACTGAGATGGGACGATCAACAGAATCATGCATTGCCACAGGATTTTGCTGATATGCTTGGATGGAAAGATATTACCGATAGAACCATGCGTATTTACAGCACGCTCACAGATGATGACAAGTCGCATACTTTAATATTAACCGACGAATATGGAGTAGCGGGCGGGCTGAATTATTTTGGCAATAAAGTTGGTTTGCCTTTTGCTTATTGCATGAATGGTTCTTATAATTTATGGATACCAGAAACCATGGATATCAAAATAATCATGTTGTTATCCCGAAATTCAACCAACGCTGATGATCCGGTTTATAAACACTTTAAATTAGGAGATCAGATGGATGACATTTCCCTTCCTTATACCAGAATCAGTAATCTTAAAATTACTTTATACTCTGTTCCTGATGGGCAACAAAATGAAGCATTGCGTCAGGCTGTTATTAGCAGAAAGCAAGCTATGGATAGAAAACAATTCAATTAGTAATTGCTTTTTGTTGTTACTTTTACAAACCAAAAGATTGATTGCATGAATACAAAATCTTCAAGACCATTAAGGGTATTAGTGGCTAAAGTAGGCCTCGACGGACACGACAGAGGTGCTAAAGTAATAGCAACAGCATTAAGAAATAAAGGAATGGAAGTAATCTATACCGGCCTTCGGCAAACACCCGAAATGGTAGTGAATGCTGCATTGCAGGAAGATGTAGATG
>JBAXVH010000215.1:0-2799 GCA_037129215.1 Bacteroidota bacterium
GTAATAATGCTGCCGACAGACCTTATCAGGATGTGGGTTTCGATGGTTTGGATGATGATTCTGAAAAGGTTAAGTTTAATACTTATGTTGCTAATATCGATGCAACACAACCGCTTACTTCTACCTTAAGAAAAATGGTGGATACCGATCCATCAAAAGATGATTATGTATGGTACAGAGATGCTACTTACGATGCTAATGGAACAGGTATCCTTGGTCGTTATAAGTATTACAGTAATTCACAGGGCAACTCACCAATAGCAGGTACTTCATCGTATTCCCCTGCAGCTACTTTATATCCGGATAATGAGGATTTAAACAGGGATAATACCTTGAACGAAGTTGAATCGTATTTTGAATATAATATCGATTTGCAGAAAGGAATGGTGCCTTCTTCTAATAACTATATTACCGATAAGAGAACAGTGCATGTTACTTATGCCAACAAAACAACCGGTACAGAAGACTGGTATTTATTTAGAGTTCCTATCAGAAAACCTACTTCTTCTTATGGTAATATTCAGGACTTTAAGTCTATCCGTTTTATGCGTATGTACCTTACAGGGTTTGATGATTCTGTAGTATTACGTTTTGCCAGTTTAAACCTCGTAAGAGATCAGTGGAGACAGTTTACCTATCAGATTGATTCTACTGGTAATTACGATCCTCCAAAGAATCCAAATACTACCTTCAATGTATTGGCGGTAAATCTGGAAGAAAACAGCAACAGAACCCCGGTTAAATATGCTATTCCTTGTGGTATAGATAGAGTTCAGATGCAAAGTACTAATGGTGTAAATCTGTTGCAGAACGAACAATCAATGAGTTTGCAGGTAAAAGACCTGGACACGATGGATGCAAGAGGGGTAATAAAAACTGTATCTCTGGATATGAGAAGCTATGGTAAATTATCCATGTTCGCTCACGTCGAAAATATGATTGGGTCTTTAAATACCATACAAAACAGAGATGTAAGTCTGGTAATGAGAATAGGACAGGATTACCTGACCAACTATTACGAAATTAAAGTACCTATGCAGGTTACCCCTGCCGGGGCATCAGATTGTGCTACTATCTGGCCCGATTCAAATAGTATCGACTTTAATCTGCAGGATTTAATTCAGTTAAAGCTCCGACGGAACAATAAGCAATCCTTTAGTAAAGTATATCGAGAACAGATTGGTAATAAAACCTTTAGTGTAATGGGTAATCCCAATATTGGTCAGGTAAATGGTATTATGATTGCCATTCAGAACAATAAAAATGCTAAGATCGATGCCGAAGTATGGGTGGATGAATTAAGACTTTCCGAAATAAATGAAACGGGTTCTTATGCAGCTTTAGGTAAAGTGGATTTAACCCTTGCCGATTTGGGTAGAATAACGGTTTCGGGTAATATGTACAGCCAGGGGTGGGGAACCATTGATTCTAAAATTAATGAAAGAGCAAAAGATAATATGACGCAGTTTGATGCTGCTTTAAATATCGATGCAGGTAAATTATTGCCTAAGGCAGCAAGGTTATCCATACCGGTCTATGCAAGTATTACCAATACAGTCCATACTCCTCAATTCGATCCTTACGATCTGGATGTAAAATATGAGGATAAAATTAGTGCCGCTAAAACGCAGGCAATGAAAGATTCTATCAAGAATGTAGCACAGGATAAAACGACTATTAAAACAATTAACCTGACCAATGTAAAAGTGTTGCCTAAAGGAAAACCTCATTTGTGGAGCCTTAGTAACCTCGATTTTACTTTATCGTATACCCAGACGGTACAAACGAGTCCGGTTATTTTAAATAATGATATTCAGAAATGGAGAGGTGGGTTTGGTTATACCTATAATCGCTCCTCTAAGTATATCGAACCACTGAAGAAACTGATAAAGAGTAAGAGCAAATGGGTATCGCTGATAAAAGATGTAAACTTCAATCTTACCCCATCCTTACTTAGTTTCAGAACAGATATTAATCGCCAGTATGCGGTGTATATTCCAAGAATTGTTAATACCGATCTTACTCAGACTTCTGTAACCAAAGTAGATACTACTTTCGATAAGTTCTTTACGTTTGATAGGTTCTATAATCTTCGCTGGGATTTAACCCGTGCTATCAATCTGGATTATAGTGCTATCAACAATGCAAGGGTCGATGAACCTTATGGAGCACTCGATACCAAGGCTAAGAAAGATACCGTAAGGGAAAACTTCTTTAAAGGTGGACGAACTACTATGTTCCAGCAGAAAGCAAACGCTTCTTACACTTTTCCGCTTAGCAAACTGCCTATTACCGATTGGATTACTGCTCGTTATACTTATGGCACTTCGTACAACTGGATGGCTGCCAGTCTGGTAAACATTGAGCTGGGCAATACAATCGAAAATAGTCAGAGTAACGTTATTAATACCGAATTCGACTTTAGTAGATTATATCTTAAATCCCGCTGGCTAAAAGCATTGAATAAAGGATCTGCTACCAGCAATGCAAACCTTCAACAGAATAAACCAGGTAACGATAAAGGAATTAAGGGTGGAAAAAATGAAAAAGGGGGTAATGTGAAAGGTGGTAAGGGCGACAACCTGAATAATATAGCCCCGGTTAATAATACTGCTACAGTTACTATTCCCGAAGTTCCTTCCAAGGCAGATTTTGTGGGCGATTTAACCGGTCCAAAACGCGATGCTGCCATTAAGAAATGGAAGAAGATGAAGAAGGATAGAAGAATTGCACTTCGCCTTCAACGCCAGAATACCCCTGTAGAAATGAACGGCTTTGTAAGAGCGGCAGGTAATGTAC
>JBAXVH010000216.1:0-2779 GCA_037129215.1 Bacteroidota bacterium
TATCCTAATGTTTCTTCTGTAAAACAGAACACTTACGAGCTCCTAAAACAGAGTACAGCAGCCATGGTAACCAGTGGTACTGCTACACTCGAAACGGCCCTTTTTGCTGTTCCGGAAATAGTATGTTACAAAGCAGGCAACATCAGTTATCAGATAGGCAAGAGATTAGTAAAAATAAAGTTCATTTCATTAGTTAATCTTATACTTGATAAGTTAGTAGTAAAAGAATTGATACAGAATGAAATGACTGCAGAAAATATTACTAAAGAATTAAAAATTTTATTAAGTAATATAGAACATCAGGATCAATTGCAACAGGATTACAAACAGCTGAAAGAGCTATTGTCAAAAGGTGGAAATGCTTCGCAAAAAGCGGCTAAAAGTATTTTTGATTTAATTAATAATTAAAAATCGATAGGCGATCCACCATTCTATTTCACTGTATTAATTCATAATTTTTAATTCTTAAAAGGTGGATGTTAAAATAGAACAGAGTTGGAAAGTGCAACTGAAGGAAGAATTTGGCAAGCCCTATTTCAATCAGATTGTTACTCATATTAAAACCGAACTGGAAACAGGTAAAGTAATTTATCCCGCTGGCAGTAAAATATTCAATGCATTTCAGGTTACTCCATTCGACAATGTAAAAGTGGTTATACTCGGACAAGATCCCTATCATGGTCCAGGACAAGCCATGGGTTTGAGTTTTAGTGTTCCGAATGGTGTTCCTTTACCACCCTCCTTATTAAATATTTACAAAGAACTTCGTAGCGATATTGGTTTGCCTATTGCTACATCAGGCAACCTTACTCATTGGGCAGAACAGGGAGTACTCTTATTAAATGCAGTGTTGACAGTTAGAGCCAATGAGCCAGCAAGCCATTCTAAAATAGGATGGATGGAGTTTACCGATGCTGTAATTAAAAAGATATCTGATGAAAAAACTGGCGTTATATTTTTACTCTGGGGAAAGTTTGCTCAAGAAAAACAGGTGTTAATAGATCAAACAAAGCATCATGTATTTAAAGCAGCTCATCCGTCACCATTTAGTGCCCATAACGGTTTCTTTGGCTGTAAACATTTTAGTGTTACCAATCAATATCTAAGTAAGCAAGGGAAAGATCCTATAGACTGGAGCGTGTATTAACAAACATAAAGTGAGCTTGAGTAAGAAGTTCATTGTTTATGTTGTAAGAATCCAGTAAAGAGTACATTGTTTTGTTGTTAAAATTTACTAATCCATAATAGGAATTTAGCACTATTAAACCCTGTCTTTTTCTTCATAATAGCTTTCTTACAATAATTTATTATTTACTATAGTTTTTTTTATAGATTTTTGTTGTACAACTATGAAGAAATTCATTCTCTATTTTTTATTAACCAGCATTGTTTCTGTTATAAAGGCACAGACAGATACTGCTTTCTGGTTTGCAGCCCCTGAGGTTACCTACAATGGAGGAGCACTTCATAGCGATAGACCAATATATCTAAGACTAACTACACTTTCAAAGCCTGCAACAGTAACCATCAGCGAACCTGCCAATGCTGGCTTTGTAACCAAAACAGTAAACATTGCTGCATATTCCAGTGCTTCTGTTGATCTTACTCCTGATATTGATCAGATAGAAAGTAAGCCTCCCAATATAGTGTTGAACTATGGTTTGTATATTCAGTCTACGAATATAATTACTGCTTATTATGAAGAGTCTTCACAAAACAACCCTGAGATGTTTGTGCTGAAGGGCTCCAATGCTTTAGGCAAAAATTTCTTTATCCCTACTCAGACATTGATGGATAATGACAATACAAAATCACCTGCCGCATATTCTTCATTTGATATTGTTGCAACGCAGGATAATACAACCATTAATATAACGCCTTCCAACGATATAGTAGGCCATAAAGCTGGCATTACTTTTACTATAGTGCTAAACAGAGGACAGGTGTTTTCTTCAGCAGCAATTGATTATCTGGCTGCAGGACATCTTGCAGGTTCCATAGTAACAGCTGACAAGCCAATAGCAATCACCATTAAAGATGATTCAATAGGAGGGGGCGGGTATTATGCCTGTCTCGATCTGGCGGGAGATCAGATAGTTCCAATCAGCATTATTGGTACAAAATATATCTCTATACCTGGTTATCTTAATAATGCACCACCTCCTCCACCACCTACCGATTGGGTGTTTATTCTGGCAACACAAAACAATACTGTTGTAAATATTAATGGGGTAAAGGAAGCTACCTTAAATGCCGGACAAACTTATAAAAGAGGAGTACACGATTCTACTTTATATATTGATGCTTCATTACCTGTATATGCATTGCATTTATCCGGGTTTAGTTGCGAGGTTGGTCATGCATTACTACCTACCATTGAATGTACGGGTTCTACAACTGTAGGGTTTACACGGTCGATGAGTATTCCTTTATTTATGAATATTCTGGTACCTACTGGTGGAGAAACCGGCTTTACTTTTAATGGAGGTACTACTGTTATTAATGCCGCTATGTTTAAGCCTGTACCTTTTACGGGTGGTCAATGGCAATATGCCCGAATACAGGTGTCTACTACTGATTTGCCTGCAGGTTCGGGAGCAGTTGTTACCAATAGTTTACAGGAATTTCATCTGGGCGTAATACATGGTGATAATAATGGCTGCCGCTATGGATACTTCTCGGATTTTAATCATTTCTCACAAAAGCTTTCATCTTCCGCTTCCAATAATACGGTTTGTCAGAATGATGTTCTTCAACTGCAAAGCGATGTGGGGTCTAC
>JBAXVH010000217.1:0-2755 GCA_037129215.1 Bacteroidota bacterium
AGGGCCTTTTATCAATCCGATGTGTGGTTCGGGAACATTAGCTATTGAAGCTGCATTGATAGCTACAAATAGAACACCCGGTTTATTGCGTAGTCAATATGCCTTTATGCACTTACAGGGATACGACCCTGCCTTCTATACAGCAGAAAGAAAACAGTTAGAGGGTTTAATCAAGAAACCTGTTGGATTAAAAATCGTTGCGACCGACATTAGTAGTGCCGCTGTTTCAACAGCTAAAACAAATGCAGAAGCGGCAGGAGTTGCGCATTTAATAGAGTTTGCTACTTGCGATTTTGAACGAACTACAATTCCTGAAGCAACAAATGGTGTGGTAATGTTAAATCCTGAATATGGGGAAAGGCTAGGTGTAGAAGCCGAACTTGAATTGGTGTATGCAAGAATTGGAGACTTTTTCAAGAATAAATGCAGGGGATATAAGGGATACATCTTTACTGGAAACCTAGAACTTGCCAAGAAGATACGTTTGAAAACTAGTAGAAGAATTGAGTTTTTCAATGCAACTATTGACTGTAGGTTACTTGAATATGAACTATATGCAGGAACAAAAAGAGATTTGACGGGAGAAGGGAAAGAGGAAAAGAGGGAAGAAGGATAAGAGAAACTAGTAATTCTGAAAAACAAAAGGTGCAGATAATAATAAATATTAACTGCACCTTTTTTATGGGGAATATATTTTGTACCTATTTTAAATGAGAAGATAACAAGGTCTCACTTTGGTAAACCTTAACACCTGAATAATTAACCGAAAATACATACTTTAATGCTCCATATCCTTGGGCATAATAAAAATCTCCGCCACCAACACTAAGTCCAAATGCTTTTACAATTATTTGAACATGGGATACATTAGAATAGAAAATATTGTTGACAGTTAACGTGTCTGTGAGGCTTAAAATTGAATAATTATTAGTTGCATTAACTTGAAAAGTTGGTGTTAAAGAGAAATTTATCGGCAAAGACCAACTTGTACCAACTTTGGTATTCTCTAGAAAAAATGGTTCTTCTATATCAGGTATCAATCCACCTTTAATGGTAGAAAATAAACCCCTTCTATAATCTGTATCACCTACACTTCTGTAGAATAGGTTATACTTTTGCAAACTGTCACCGAGAATTTTATAATGATTGCCTTGTATTATGGAGTCATAACTTAGTACAGTCAGCGTAAAAGTGTCCTTTTGTGCAGTTGCTGAATCTGAGCCTGTTGCAAAGGCATATCTCCAATTACTTCCAGTATTAAGGAGTGTAACGGGTGCGATATAAACTTCATTTGAATACGCAGAATTACCAGAATTATTATAAGCATAAATACGATAGGAAACAGTATCCGATTTTATAGTTGTGTCTGTATAAGACAATGCATTTCCATTTAAGGAAACCAATAAAGTAAATGCACCTGTGCCATACCTTCTTTCAACCTTTATTCCAGTGTAAGAGCTTGAATTATTCGTCCAGTTTAAGGCTGCTTTATTATTTATTAATTGAACTGAAAGATTTGAAGGAGCGGGTAAAACATAAGGAGTTTGTGTATTATCGGTCTTTTTACAGCTACAAAATGCTGCTACTAGCAATACAACTGTTAATACTTTTTTCATTTGTCGATTTATTTATTTGTTTTAAAGATTTAAGAGGCATAACTAATTAAATTCGCTGCCTCAAATAGTTTACAAATATCAGTACCTTTTTAATAAATAAAGAAAAGAATTATGGAAGTTTGGAAAAATTATCTAGAAGAAAATAAAGAACGTTTTTTAGAAGAGCTTTTGGCTTTATTACGTATCCCAAGTATCAGTGCTAAATCAGAGCATCAACCCGACATGTTACTTTGTGCAGAAGCTGTAAAACAAAGATTAATCGAAGCAGGAGCAGATAAAGTAGAAATTTATCCTACCGAAGGGCATCCTGTAGTATTTGCAGAGAAAATAATTGACCCGTCTAAGCCAACTGTGCTTGTGTATGGTCATTATGATGTACAACCTGCCGACCCACTTAATCTTTGGAAGAGCGCTCCTTTTGAACCCACAATTGTTGATGGCAAGATATTCGCAAGAGGTGCTTGCGACGATAAAGGACAAGTTTATATGCACGTAAAGGCATTTGAAACAATGGTTAGAACGAATACCCTGACCAATAATGTTAAATTTATTATTGAAGGAGAAGAGGAAATTGGAAGTCCTAACCTAGCCACTTTTGTAAAAAATAATAAAGAACTTCTCAAAGCAGATGTAATCCTAATTAGCGATACATCGATGCTAAGTATGGAAAACCCTTCTATTGATGTGGGTGTTCGTGGCCTTAGTTATATCGAAGTGGAAGTAACTGGACCAAACAGAGATTTGCATAGTGGAGTTTATGGTGGTGCTGTTGCTAATCCTGCAACGATTTTGGCAAAGATGATTGCCTCTTGTCATGATGAGAACAATCATATTATTATACCAGGTTTTTATGATGATGTACTTGAATCATCGAAAGAAGAAAGAGCTAAGATGGCAGAAGCCCCTTTTGATGAAGAGGAGTATAAGAAAGATTTGGGTATCGAAGAACTATGGGGCGAAAAGGGATATTCTACTAATGAAAGAACAGGAATTAGACCTACTCTTGAAGTAAATGGTATTTGGGGTGGTTATTCTGGAGAGGGTGCTAAGACAGTACTTCCTTCGAAGGCTTATGCAAAAATATCGGCTCGATTAGTTCCGAATCAGTCTTCTGCTAAGATTACTGAAAAGTTGATTAG
>JBAXVH010000218.1:0-2749 GCA_037129215.1 Bacteroidota bacterium
CAAAAAGAGTGATTCAACAATTTCTGTTGAATCACTCTTTTTAGTTATAAGATAAATGTTTTGATATAGTAGAATACAAATTAACAACGATAAGTTCTATTTGTATTCTACATGACTCAGGTATCAACATGAGCCAAGAATAAAATAATAAATTAGGTCTTTAATTAAGCCGCCTTCTGGTGTTTTAATTTACCTAATACAGTAGCAACTGCAAAACCTACACCGAAGCATACTGCTAAGTCTAAAACAAAGTTTAAAATAGAGAAAGACTGATCGGTAACAAACTCATGATTATTATACGCTGAGAAAAATACGAAAGGCCATCCGAATTTGTCGCCCTCATGATAGGTAGTCTGAAATTTTGATGTTGCAACTATCAACACAAAAAACAATACTACTGAAAGTAAAGTGGATATTGAAATCTTCTTCATAGATACGTTTGGTTAATTGGATCACAAAAATACCTCAATAGTTGAATTATCCAAATTTTTTGATAAATATTTTTTATTAATTATTTGAATAATACCTGGTTGCTTATTTATTTCAAAACTTCCTAATGATTTATCTAAAGTCAAAGCCTTAGCGCCATTAATGGTGGCCCATTTCAATAGTTCCCCTAATTCTATTGCAGGAAAATGTTGTTGAATAATGGAAAGTTCGACTAAAATGTTTAAAGAATGGTTGCTGGCAAGGCTATCTGTTCCTACCACAATATTGTTTCCATCGTTTACTGTCCGGAATAAATTAATGTTGGGTAAACTATTTTCTATATATAAATTGGCAGCAGGACAAAGACAGAAATAAGGGTTTTTTATCTGATTTACAATGTTGTCTATATCCTCTTTTGCAGTAAATGTATTATGAACAAACAGCGCATTCATTTGCTTTGCTATTCTATCTATATAATAATCAACACTGCTCTTATATGTATTCTTGAAGAAGGAAAGATCTACACCAAGATTATTGTATAAAGAAAGGAAGTCACCTGTTTTCTCTTTAAAGAAAAGAGTTTCCTGAGTACTTTCCTGATTGTGAATGCTGAATATTTTATTGCGGGAATGTTCTTTTATCTTATCCAATAGCGGCAAGGAAACCGAGTAAGGAGCGTGCGGAACTATAGATGTATTATTGGGGAAATAAGTGTAAAACAGTTCAGCAATTTCTTTAATAGCATTAAATCGACTATCAGCAGCTCCGGGAACAAACCCCGCTACTTCTATAAAGTTCTGGTATTTAATCCTACCCTTTTGTTTCTGAGCAATTGTATTAGGTGTATTGCAGATATCACCCACTGCCACAATTCCATTGGCAATCATTTCAGATTCGGCATCTATTATGGACTGTTCTATTATTGCGGAAGCGGCATTGCGGTGCTGCATTACCTGCGATACAAAACCAACTAAACCTGTATGGGTGGGAATAACAGCTTTTAAATAGCTTAATTCAAGGTGACAATGTGCATTTACAAAGCCTGGACAAAGTATCCCTTCCACCTTTCTGATATCCTCTCCTGCATCTGCAAGAGGTATGATACCAAATACCTTTCCTTTTTCGTCGGTTACCAATACTTCATCCTGATTCCTAAAACGATATCCATCGAATAACTGATCAGCATGAAATTTAATAAACGACACTTTGGTAAAGTAAAAAGTGAAAAATTAAAAGTAAAAAGAATACAGTGGTAAGTACTAAGTTTTAAGTGATAAGTTAAGGAATTTAATATCGTTTAACTTATCACTTACTCCCTATAAACTACAACTTAAACCAACTGCTTTATATCTACCGACTGACTCATCATATCCTTTACTGCTTCTGCTATTGCAGCTGCATCGTAATGACATTCAAGGTACAGCTCCTTCAGTGTGCCATGTTCTACCAGTCTATCCGGTATACCCAGCATTTTAACCGAAGCAGTATAGTTGTTGATTGCCATAAATTCCAGTATCGCAGAACCAAAGCCACCTACTACCGTACCATCTTCCACCGTAATTACTTTATCGTGTGAAGAAAATACTTCGTGCAGCATTGCTTCATCCAGTGGTTTCGCAAAACGCATATCGTAGTGCGCTATATCTATACCATCATTTCTAAGATCTCTGATGGCATTTTGTACAAAGTTGCCCGGATGTCCCAGACTTAATATCGCAACATCTTTCCCTTCTTTCAGCTTTCTGCCTGTACCAATGGTAATCTCTTCGAAAGGAGTCTGCCATTCAGGCATTACTCCATTACCTCTTGGATAACGGATTACAAATGGTAGTTCATTCTTATCCAGTTGAGCGGTGTACATCAGATTGCGCAATTCTTTTTCGTTCATTGGCGCACTGATCACCATATTTGGAATACAACGGAAATAAGCAATATCATAACAGCCATGATGCGTAGGACCATCTTCGCCTACCAGTCCGGCTCTATCTAAACAAAGCACTACCGGAAGTTTTTGGATAGCTACATCATGCACCACCTGATCGAAGGCTCTTTGCATAAAGGAAGAGTAGATGTTACAGAATACCCTCAATCCCTGTGTAGCAAGTCCTGCACTAAGTGTTACGGCATGCTGCTCGCAGATACCCACATCAAATGCACGGTGCGGCATTTTCTCCATCATAAACTTCAGGGAACAACCACTTGGCATAGCAGGAGTAACACCAAATATTTTGTCGTTCATTTCTGCGAGCTCTATCATGGTATGGCCAAACACATCCTGATATCTTGGTGCCTGAGGTGCCGTTGGAGTCTTCTTCAGTAT
>JBAXVH010000219.1:0-2743 GCA_037129215.1 Bacteroidota bacterium
GTTTTAGCCAGACCAATTGTTCCTGTCACCAGATTTATAAGAGAGGACTTGCCTACATTGCTTCTTCCAATAAAAGCGTATTCAGGATTAGCGGGTTTTGGACATTGTTCTACCTCGGCAGAAGAAATAACATATTTAGCAGAAAGTATTTGCATGGGACAAATGTACATTAAAAAGCCTCGTCTTAAACAATAAGACGAGGCTTTCAGTTTGCTGTAGGGGGAGGGGTCGAACCTCCACGGAGCAGTTAGACGCAGTACAAAGTCGTGGTGGTCAACCCCGGTCTTTCTTGCGAAAGGCTCTACACTGTTTTTATCCCGTTATCTCCACCCTCGAGACGAGAGGGCATGTCTGCCAAAATTTCATCACCCCACAATTTTTCAAGCTATTTTAGCTCTAAAAAGTGTGCAATATTACGGGTTATAAAGTAATTGAAAAATATATTAACCAAATATTTTAAATTATAGAAAATTATTATCATATTTGTTTCTTTATTAAAACATCTATAACAAAACACCTGTATTATGATAGATAAATTAGGTATTGACAAATTGGATCTTCAAATCTTACAGACCATGGCTGCCGATGGTGAAATATCTTATGCAGTTTTAGGGAAAGAATTTGATTGTTCTGGTGGTACTATTCACGTAAGACTTAAAAAGCTGGAGGAAATGGGTATCGCTAAAGGCAAAAGACTTCATGTAGATATTAAGAAGCTTGGATACGATGTTATTGCTTTTATAGGTATTTTTCTGGAGAAAAGTTCAGTATTTGTTTCTGTAGGCGAAGAACTGAAAAAAATAGGTGAAATTGTAAGAATAAATTATACTACTGGTAACTATAGTGTTCTTGCTGAGATAAACTGCAAAAGCATTGAACATTTAAAGATGATATTGCAGGATATTACTAATATACCTGGTGTGCAACGTACAGAAACCCTCATCTCGCTCGAAGAAGGTTTCTCCCGTTCATTACAATTTAACAGAGAAGATTAAAACTTAATCTCTTCCTCATTTTCATCAAAAAATTTGTATTGGGTAAACTGATTGTTGTTATTCGCTAACACTTTCAGTTTTATCTTATACTTTCTTGCCCATTTCCTGTATATAGGAGAAAACAATCCTTTTGTAAGATGAGAATATACAATAGGATGTACTGATAATACAATTATTTTATGTGAACTGCTAGCCAGATAGGAAACCTTGTTCTCAATCTCATCTTCCAGCAATAATGTAGATGTTACTTTACCAGATCCATGACAAGATGGACATTGCTCAGAAGTATTGATATTAACCTCTGGTTTCATTCTTTGTCTGGTAATCTGCATAAGACCAAACTTGGATATTGGCAACACAGCATGACGGGCTCTATCGCCTTTCATGAATATTTCCATATCATCCTGCAGCTTTTTCTTATTATCAGGAAGTTTCATATCAATGAAATCCACAATAATAATACCTCCAAGATCCCTTAGTCTCATCTGTCGTGCTATTTCAGCAGCGGCTTCCAGATTAGTTTCCAGAGCATTTTGTTCCTGATTGTTTCCGGCACTTTTATACCCGCTATTTACATCTATTACGTGTAATGCTTCGGTATGTTCTATGATAAGGTAAGCACCACTTGGAAGATTTACAGTTTTACCAAAAGAAGATTTAACCTGTTTGGTTATTCCATACTGATCAAATAATGGAAATCCATTATTGTGAAAAGTAACAATCTCTTTTTTCTCAGGGGCAATCTTTTCTATATAACTTCTTGTATCGTTATAAAGGTTTTTATCGTTCAATACAACCTTATTAAAATCTTCGGTAAGAAGATCTCTTAAAATAGAAGTTGTTTTATCCTGTTCGCTTAATATTTTGGTAGGTGCTACGGCAGACTTCAGATTTTCCTGAATCTGTTTCCAGGTGTTTACGAGGTCTAATAAATCCTGATGTAGTTCGGCAGTAGATTTTCCTTCAGCAGCTGTTCTTACAATTACGCCAAAGTTCTTAGGACGAATAGATTCTACAATTTTCTGTAGTCTCTTTCTTTCATCTCCGGAATGTATCTTTTTAGATACTGCAATAATTTCGTTGAAAGGGGTAACTACTACAAAGCGGCCAGGCAAACTAAGTTCGCAACTTAATCTTGGTCCTTTAGCAGCAATAGGTTCTTTAAGAATCTGAACCAGTATATTGGGTTTATTTCCTAAAACCTCGTTTATCTTACCTGTTTTAATTATTTCTGGCTCGTTATCAAATGCAGAGAAATCGAAAGGATTTTGTTTTACATCGATAGCCTTTTCAGTAAACTTTAAAAGGGATCTGATATAAGGAGATAAATCTGTATAGTGTAAGAAAGCGTCTTTTTCGAAGCCTACATCTACAAACGCAGCATTTAATCCAGGAATTAATTTCTTAACTTTTCCCAGATATAGGTCTCCCACTGCAAAATTTGCATCCGTCTTATCGTTGTGTAATTCAACTAACTTCTTATCTTCCAGAAAAGCAATCTCAATGCCAGAAGGGGCAGTGTTTATTATTAATTCTTTGTTCAAAACCGGCTGTTTATTAAATAAAAATATTGCACATTGCTATGCAAATACAATTAAGATAGGATAAATAAAAGCGCAGTAGAATTAAAAGAATAATCAGGTAGCTTATAAAGGATAAGCTACCTGATTAGTAGAAATTATTTATTTTTCTTCTTATGTCTGTTCTTTCTTAAACGCTTTTTACGTTTGTGGGTAGCGATCTTATGG